>JBGSXQ010000312.1:0-3566 GCA_041751315.1 Gaiellaceae bacterium
GCCTCGACCCCGGCCGAGATCGCGTCTTCGAGCCGGCTCGCCGCGCGGGCGACGGCCGCCGAGGCGGACAGGTAGATCGCACGATCCTGAAGATCCGCAGAGCTCTCGTGCGGCGCGTAGTCGGCGAGCAGCTCGCGGGCCGCGACGACATCGCCACGGCGGAGGTGGATCTCGAGCACCGAGTTGAGGGCGCTGGAGGTCAGCGCGTCGAGGCGCCGGTCGGGGGGCACCTCCGCGAAGGCCTCGAGCGCCTCGTCCCAGCGGCCGAGCATGAACAGCGGATACGTGATCTCGGCGATCGTGGCCCACTCTCCCGCACGCGCTCCTCGGCGGCGAGTGAGGGCGAGTGCATCGCTCAGGTACGCCAGCGCGTCTTCGTACCGGTCGCGCTGGAAGGAGAGATCGGAGAGGTTGAAGAGCGCGTTGCCCTCGAGCTCCGGTAGATCGTGCTGGCGCGCGAGGTCGAGCTGGTGCTTGCGCAGCGCGATGGACTCCTCCGGCCTGCGAGCCTGGATTGCCATCGCCTTGGCGCTCAACGCGCGGCCGAGCGCCTCGCTCGAGCCGAGCGACTCCGCGAGATCGATCGCGAACTCCGCCTTCTCCAAGGCCTCGTCCTTCTGGCCGACGAACACATAGGCGCCTCCCAGTCGGGCGGCCAGCTCTGCGAGCTCGGGGCCCGGCTCGAACCCCTGGAGCGCTTCGAACGCCGCCTCCGCACGGGCGATGGCCGCATCCCAGCGCCCCTGGAAAGCCTCTACGGATGCCAGCTTCCCGGAGACGCGTGCCGCGGAGCGAGGGTCGCCGCAAGCCTCGAAGAGTGCGATCGACTCAGCGAGCAGCCGGGCCGCCTCCTCGTAGTCGGGTACGTGGACGCCGAGCCAGCCGGCCCGATCGAGGAGCGTCGCACGCTCGCGCACGTCGTCGGTGAGCTCCGCCGCTTGCCTGAAGTAGCGCAGGGCCTCACCCGTCGCTCCGAGTGACTCCGCGCGATCGCCCGCGCGGACGAGCGCCGCGTGGGCCTTCGCCCTGACCTCGGCCGCATCGTCGGCGTCCGGTTGTGCAGCGAGCGCATCGACGTAGTGCGAGGCGACGACCTCGGCGATCTCGTCCTCGTTCGCGAACGCCTTCTCGATGTGTGCCGCTGCAGCGAGGTGCCGTGTGCGGCGCTCCCTCTTCGAGAGCGTCTCGTAGGCCACGTGGCGCACGAGGTCCTGCAGGAAGCCGTACTGGCCGTGCTCCGGCGAGGTCGGGTCGGCCTGTACGCCGAGGATCTCCTTGCGTGCGAGTGAGCTGAGAGGCAGATCGAGCTCCGATTCGACAAGACCTCCTACCGCGGCAAGCCCCTGCCGCGTGAACGACTTGCCGAGGACCGCTGCGTCCTGAAGAAGGCGGCGCTCTTCGGCCGGGAGGCCGTCGAGGCGGGAGGCGACGAGGCCGTGCAGTGTCTCGGGCACCTCGAGCGACGGGATCTCGCCTGTCGGTCTGTAGACCGACCCTTCCTGTTCGAGAAGCCCACGGTCGAGCAGCATCCGCACGGTCTCGACGGCGTAGAGCGGCACCCCTTCGGCGCGCGCGAGGATCTGCTGACGCAACTCCTCCGGGAGGCCGGGTACGAACCCGTCGAGGAGGTCGGTCATCGCGGATTCCGAGAGCGGGCCGAGATGGAGCGACGTGAAGTTGCGGTGTCCGGCTCCCCAGTTCGGCCTCCTGTCCAGAAGCTCGGGACGCGTGAGGACGAGCACGAAGAGCGGACTCGACTTCGACCACTCGAGCAGGTACTCGACGAAATCGAGGAGGCTCGCGTCGGCCCACTGCATGTCCTCGAACACGAGGACCGTCGGATACGTGTTCGCGAGGCGCTCGAAGAAGAGCCGCCACGCCGCGAACAGGTCATGGCGCTCGTGCGACGACTGCCCCTCGGCGATCCCGAGCAGGCTCGCGAGTATCGGTTCGACGAACACGCGCTCGTCCGCATCGAGGAGGTGCTCGGTGAGGGTTGCATCGAGCTTGGCGCGCGCGGCTGCGTCGTCGTCCTCCTCCGAGATGCGGCAACGCATGCGCACCATGTCGGCGAGCGCCCAATACGTCACGCCCTCGCCGTACGCGAGACAGCGGCCGCGATGCCAGTAGACGTTGCCCACGAGCCCGTCGAAGTACTTGTAGAACTCCCACGCGAGCCGTGATTTGCCGATCCCGGCGATCCCCATCGCCGAGACGAGGTGGGCCACCTGTTCTTCGGCGGACGCGTGAAAGAGCTCCTTCACGAGGCGCAGCTCGCGGTCGCGGCCCACGAACGGTGGCTCGAGACCGGTCGACTTGAGCGCACCACGCCGGCCGGACGAAACGCGAAGGGCGCGAAAGAGTTGCGCGGCTTCCTCTTTGCCCTTCAGCTCGTGCGCGCCCGCGTCCTCGTAGACGATCGTGAGCTCGCTCGCCCGCCGGGTCGAGTCGCCGACGAGGACCGACCCCGGAAGCGCGGCCGACTGGATGCGCGCCGCGGTGTTGACGAGATCCCCCGCAACCATGCCCTGCCCTTCGGCACCAAGGGTGACCGCGGCCTCTCCGGTCAGCACGCCGGCACGAGCTGCGAGGTCGGTTGCGCCGACCTCGTCGCCGAGGGCGGACACCGCCGCGACGAGATCGAGCGCTGCGCGGACGGCTCGCTCTGCATCGTCCTCGGTGGCGGTTGGCGTGCCCCAGACGGCCATGACAGCGTCCCCGATGAACTTCTCGACGGTGCCGCCGTACAGCTCGATCAGGCGCCTGCAGGTGTCGAAGTACCGCGAGAGGAGCTCGCGCACCTCCTCCGGGTCGCGCGTCTCCGAGAGCGTGGTGAACCCGACGAGATCGGCGAAAAGCACGGAGACGAGCCGGCGCTCCGCTGCTGGCGCCAGGGGCGAGGCCGTGGTGGCTGTCGTCAGGCTCGTCCCGCATTCGCCACAGAACTTCACTCCGGCGACGTTCGGCGTGCCGCACGACGGGCAGGCGATCGAGAGCGACGATCCGCACTCGCCGCAGAACTTGCGTCCGGTCTCGTTGGCCGACCCGCAGGTTGCGCACGGAGTTTCAGCGGCCACGTGCGAACTCTATTCCGATCGGAGGCTACGCTCCCACGGTGAGGTCGGAGACGGTCGCAGCGAACGAATTGAGTCCATCGCGGGCATGGTGGCTGCGGGTTCCGGCGGTGTTCCTGAGCCCGCGCTCGGTCTTTTTCGCCTTGCGCGAGGACGACGAGGACGATGTCGCGGCTCGCGGGGAGCCGCTCCTCGCGCTGATCCTGCTCGCGGGGATCGCGGCCGTGCTCGCGACGCCGACGGCGGCGGACATCCTGGACAACCCGGAGTACGACGCAGTCCTGCTGGCGATCTGGGCGTTCATCGCGGGCGCGATCTACGGGTCGGTCGCGTATTTCGTGTTCGGCTTCGCGCTGTACTTCGGGGTCAAGCTCCTCGGAAGCCATGGAGACTTCCGCCGCGCGCGCCAGACGGTCGGGTTCGCGCTCGTGCCGCTCGCGGCGTCGCTCGCGCTGACCCTGCCGCTCAGGCTCGCGCTCTATGGGGGCGACA
>JBGSXQ010000313.1:0-2773 GCA_041751315.1 Gaiellaceae bacterium
GGCACGCGGCCAGCTCGCGAGTGACCGCGACCGGCTCGCCACGGTGCGATCTCTCAAGCAGTCGGCCCTCGCGGGCACGCGCTCGAGTCGAGAGGAGTACCTGAGCGAGGTCGAGGCGCTTGCCGCACAGAGTGCAGCGCTGGCTGCGCGGATTCAGGAGGCCCAGCGCGGAGCAGGCTCGAGTGGAAGCGGGCAGCCGTCGGCCGCGGGTCTCGTGTGGCCGTGTGACGGCGTGGTCGTCAGCGGTTTCGGGATGCGCTGGGGACGGATGCACGAGGGCATCGACATCGCGTGTGCGTACGGGACGTCGAACCGCGCGGCCGCCGCGGGCACCGTCATCTACTCGGGCTGGCTCGGCGGCTATGGAAACCTCATCGTCGTGGACCACGGGAATGGTCTGTCGACTGCATACGCGCACGCCTCGTCGCTTCTCGTCGGCGTGGGGCAGTCCGTCGCGCAGGGGGAGACCGTCTCGCTCGTCGGCTCGACCGGGAACTCGTCCGGCCCGCACCTTCACTTCGAAGTCCGCGTCAACGGCTCCGCCGTCGACCCGCTCTTCTACCTCTAGGCAGCCTCGGTCGCCGCGCTGGGAAGCGCAATCGAGCTGACCACGTGGAGGTCCGGCAGGGCTCGCCACCGTTCGTCGAGGCCGAGGCCGTAGCCGGCGAAGAGCTCGTCGGGCACGGTGAAGCCGATGAAGTGAAGCGGGAGCTCGTCGACCAGTCGGCGATACGGGCGATCGAGCAGCGTGACTGCCGCGAGGCTTGCGGCACCGCGCAACCCGAACGTCCTGCACAGGAAGTGGAGCGTGAGCCCGGTGTCGACGACGTCCTCCACCAAGACGACGTGTCGATCCTCGAGCGGCGCGTCGGTGTCCTTGAGAAGCCGCACGCCGCCCCTCTGCCCGTCGGTGTACGGCGCCAGTTCGATCACGTCGAGCGTATGGGGTATGCGCAGAGCGCGTGTGAGGTCGGCGAGGAAGACCACGCTCGACTTGAGCGGAGCGATGAGGAGCGGGTCGAGCCCGTCGTACGCACCCGCAATCTCAGCTGCGAGCTCGGCGACGCGTGCCGCAATCTCCTCGCGCGTGAGGTACACGGCGCCGACGGTGCCGTGCTCGGAGTCGGGCACGTGCGTCACTATCTATGAGGCCAGCCGGAGCCGGTGGCGCTGCGCGAGCCGCTCGATGTCGCGCCGGTAGAAGAGCTTCACCTTCACGTGCGGGTACAGGCGCTGGATCTCGCGGAGCTTCCGGTTCTTTCGGGTCACGAGGGACTGCTTCATCACGGTTACCTCGATGAAGAGGTTCTGCTCGGGGAGATAGAAGTCCGGCGTGAATGCACTGACGACCTTCCCGTTCTCGTCACGCTCCAGCACGAACGAGTGCGGCTCGTAATCCCAGGGAACGCCGTAGTAGTCGAGGATCTTCGCGCACTCGACCTCGATACGGTTGGCGAACCGCGGGGGGTCACTTCCACAATATGCCTGGAAAACGGGACTTTCTTCCCGCACCTGAGCCAGCGTACCTATGGCCTCGGACGACCCCCAACGGTCGCCGTAGACTTGGAGCGTGTTCCGGATCGCCCAGTTGTCGGATCTGCACTGCGGCGAGGCGTACTTCGAAGCCAGCCTGCTCGAGCGTGCGATCAGCGAGATCAACGAGCTCGAGCCGGACGTCGTCGTCTGCTCGGGCGACCTGACGACGTTCGGGTTCCGGCACGAGTACCTGCTCGCGCGAGACTACATCGACCGCATTCACTGTGACGCGCTCGTTGTCGTTCCCGGCAATCACGACTCCCGCAACGTCGGCTACGTCCACTTCGAGGAGATGTTCGGCGAGCGCAACTCCGTGCTGCGCAAGGAGCCTGTGAGCATCGTCGCGGTCGACTCGAGCGAGCCGGATCTCGACCACGGCCAAATCGGGCGCGGGCGCTACCGCTGGATCGAGGAGCAGTTCACGACGAACCCCGCGGAGCTCAAGGTATTCGTTCTCCACCATCATCTTCTGCCCGTTCCGGGGACCGGCCGGGAGCGCAATGTCGTGTACGACGCCGGCGACGCGATCGAGTGCCTCCAGCGCTCGGGGGTCCGCCTCGTGTTGTCGGGCCACAAGCACGTGCCGTACGTCTGGCGCCTCGAGGACCTGTTCGTCGTAAACGCCGGAACCGTCTCGTCCCTCCGCCTGCGCGGGAACACGAGGCCCTGTTACAACATCATCGAGATCGGCGAGCGCAAGGTCGACGTGTGGCGCCGGCATCCGTTCCACGGGCAGGAGCGTCTCGTCTCGTTCTCGCTCGACACGCTCGAGTATGCGAAATTCACGGACGCGATAGAGGACGAGGTCACCGCACGGACGTGAGAGCTGTCGCAATCGTCGACGGCGAGCACTACGCCCCGGTCGTACGACACGCGCTGGCGGAGTTGCCGTACGAGTTCGCCGCCGCCGTGCTGATAGGCGGGCAGGAGAAGCTCCGTGGCGGCGAGGGCTACGGCGTGCCGCTGGCCGATGACCTCGAGGACGCCATCGATCGATACGGGCCGGCTGTCGTGGTCGACCTCTCCGACGAGCCCGTGCTCGGTCCGCCCGAGCGTCTCGCGCTCGCCAGCAGGGTGCTCGCCTGTGGGGTCCCGTACGTCGGGGCGGACTTCCGGTTCGATCCGCCGGCGAGGGCTTCCTTCGCGCTGCCGTCGATCGCCGTCGTGGGAACGGGGAAGCGTGTCGGGAAGACGGCGGTGACCGGACACCTCGCGAGACTGCTCTCGGCCGACCACG
>JBGSXQ010000314.1:0-1718 GCA_041751315.1 Gaiellaceae bacterium
TCTTCGATCAAGGCTCGAGCTCGCTCCTCGAGTTCATCCGTGAGGCTCTCGATCATGTACGAGCCACCCAACGGATCGGCCGTGTCGGTGGCGCCGGCCTCGCTCGCCAAGATCTGTTGCGTGCGGAGGGCGATCGTCGCCGACTGCTCGGTCGGCAGTGCCAGCGCTTCGTCGAAGCCGTTGGTGTGGAGTGACTGGGTGCCGCCGCACACCGCTGCGAACGCCTGAATCGCGACGCGCACGATGTTGTTCTCGGGCTGCTGGGCCGTCAGCGTCGAGCCTCCGGTCTGTGCGTGGAAGCGCAGAGCGATCGCACGCGGGCTCGTCGCCTCGAAGCGGTCTCGCATGATCCCGGCCCAGAGGCGCCGCGCCGCCCGGAACTTCGCGACCTCCTGGAAGAAGTGGTTGTGCGCGTTGAAGAAGAAGGAGAGGCGCTCGCCGAAGTCGTCCGGCGACAGGCCGGCCGCAACGGCCGCCTCGCAGTACGCGATGCCGTTGGCGAGCGTGAAGGCGAGCTCCTGCGCGGCGCTCGCTCCCGCTTCGCGGATGTGATACCCGGAGATCGAGATCGTGTTGAAAGTCGGAAGCCGATCGGCGCAGTACGCGAAGAGATCGGTTGCGAGCCGCATCGACGGGCGCGGCGGGAAGATGTAGTTGCCCCTGGCGACGTACTCCTTGAGCACGTCGTTCTGCACCGTGCCCCGGAGCCTCTCGCCGGCGACTCCCTGCCTCTCCGCGACGAGCTCGTAGCCGAGCAGGAGCAACGCTGCCGGTGCGTTGATCGTCATGGAGGTCGAGACCTCGCCGAGCGGAATCCCCTCGAAGAGCACCTCCATGTCGGCGAGCGAGTCGATCGCGACCCCGGTGCGCCCGACCTCGCCTTCGGCGAGGGGGTCGTCCGAGTCGTAGCCGAGCTGTGTCGGGAGGTCGAACGCGACCGAGAGACCTGTCTGGCCGCGCTCGAGCAGGTAGCGGAAGCGCGCGTTCGTCTCCTCGGCCGAGCCGTAGCCCGCGTATTGACGGATCGTCCATGGCCGTCCGCGGTACATCGTCGTGTACGGCCCGCGCGTGAACGGGTACTCACCCGGCAGCTCGAGCTCGCGGTCGTCGAGGTCGGCTGCCGTGTAGAACGGCTTCACCTCGATGCCCGAGTCGGTCACCCGGCGGTCGGCGGCGCTCGCCATCGGGGGAAGGCTAGACGGTTGCTGCCACGATCTCACGCCCCGGAGCTGCCGGCTCGCTGCTCGGAGTCGGCGATCTCGTGGCATCAACCATCTAACCGACTACACTACGCCGCCGGCGCGCTCGATGGCGTCGAGCGCGATCCGGCGGCCGGTCTCGACGTGCTCGCGGATCGCGCGCTGCCCGGCCACGAGGTTTCCTTCTGCGAACGCGGCGACGATCCGCCGGTGCTCGGTGACGAGGTTCGCGTGACCCTCGACACGGCCGCCGCGGATGACCTGCATCATCAGATTCACCGACAGCTCGCGATAGAAGCGCGAGAGCAACGCGTTGCCTGCGAGGTCGATCTGATGCTCGTGGAAGGCTGCATTCGCAGTGTCCCACTGCTCGTGGGAGATGGCGGCGTCGGTCGTCTCGAGGAGATCGGCGAAGTGCTCGAGCCGACTTTCCTCGACGTGTCCCACCGCGCGCTCGGCCGCGAGGAGCTCGAGCGCGAGGCGGACGTCGTACCCCTCGGCGACGGCGCGCGCGGTGAC
>JBGSXQ010000315.1:0-14694 GCA_041751315.1 Gaiellaceae bacterium
CGACACCGGCTCGAGCCGCTGTGCGGGCGGTTCGCCGACCTCGTCGTCGTACCGCGCCTCGCACGCCGCACGCGACAGGCCCGAGCCCTCCTCCAGCGATGCTTCGATCGAATCGGACCAGGACTCGTACACGCCGAGCCACGCGACCTCGGTCGGTTGCACCCAGGGGCTCCATGCATAGAGCCCGATCAGGCTCGCTATCACGGCGGCCGCACCGAGAATCGCGACCAGCCCGCCCTTCAGGCTCGAGCTTCCCCAGTGCGAACCGTCAGACAGCGAGCCACCCTTGACGGCGGCTCGTGCTCACACCGCTTCTGACGCGTCACAGCGCTCGAAGTTGCCCTTTCCGTAAGCGCACGTTGCCGATGCTTGCGCGGCGTCGCCGCTTTCATCGCCGCGTTCGAGCGACTGGGCAACGACTTCGCGCGGGTATGCGGTCGTCGGCTCGTGGCTAGCGTGCCTCACTGGACGTCGGCGACCAGCTCGTACGTCGAGATCGCTATCGACTCGAGGTGGTCTCGGAGCGCGGTCCGCGCGTCGGCGAAGCGCGGCGACGCGAGCGCCTCGGATACCTGCTCCATGTCCCTCCAGGGTCCGGCGATGGTGAAGAACACACCGGAATGCTCGACGTCGCGCATGAGCCGCGGACTGACCGCGAACTCGTCGGCCATCCCCTGAGCCATGTCGCGCCAGACGCGCACGAATTCCTCGTCGTTGCCTTGCCTAACGGTCCAGACACCGGTCGTGTAGATCACGACTCCTCCTCTCGATCGCCGCCGACAGCCATCGGTTCCAGTTTCGGTGCGTCAGTCCGAGCGTCTCGGGTCTCCCTTGCACGTCACGCACACGGCGAGCGCTGTGGCTAAACCTCAGCACGCTGCCATAGAGCAAGCAGCGACGCGGCTAGCCGCTCAGGCTCGATCCTGTGTGGAGGGTCGAAGTGATGACGGTCGACGAAAGTCTCGAGCGTGAAGTCCGGAAAGATCTCGGCGAGGCGCCTCGCCATGCGCGCGTAGTAATCGGGGTTGCTGCGTCCGCCGAGTGCGAAGTAGACGGGCTGATGGAAGGCGTGCAGCGCCTGGAGATCGAGTTGGCTCGTGTTGAACGCGTCGATGATTGCCCGAAGGCCTGCCGGACGCCTGGCCATCCATGCCGGCGGCTCGCCCTCGGGAGGCGGCGGCGGCTCCGCATCGGGCGCGAGCTGCAGTCTGACGAAGCCCGCCATGAATTCATCCGGTGACAGACCCTCGAGAGCCCGGAACTGCTCCAGCAGTGCCTCTTCTTGCGGTGTCCGGACGTTTCCAGCCCATGCCGGCTCGAGCAGTGCGAGGCTCAGAAGCCGCCCGGAGTGCTGCGCGGCGAAGGCGACCGAGCACGCGCCCCCGGCCGAGTAGCCGACGAGGTGGAAACGGTCGAAGCCGTGAGCGGCAGCCTCACGGATGATTCCATCCACCTCGGTTTCGAGGGTGTAGTCGATCGGCGGCTCATCCCGCGCATAGACCTCGAGGTCCTTGGCGGTCGCGTGGACCGACTCCCCAAGTGCTGCCAGCAATGCCGCATACGCGGGCTCCGCCGGCAGCACGCCGCCCGGCAGAAGCACGACGGCATGCCGAGCTGACACGTCGTCGATGCTACTCCGGTTGTGGCTTGACCGTGTTTCCGGCCAATGACACCACGCGCGAGCTCGGTAGAACTGCCGAGCTCGATCGAAGCCGGGCTACCTCCCGTCGACCGAGGGGGCGATGTTGTTGTTGCGATGGAAGAGATTCTCCGGATCGTGGTGCGCCTTGACTCGCGCGAGCCGCTCGAGGTTGGAACCGAATCCGACGGCCGCTCTGGATGGATCCGAATCGTCGGCTCCGGAGAAGTTGAGGTACGTCGACCCGACGCCGAGCGCGTCGACCTTCGCCCAGACGTCACGAACCCAGGCGATGTTCGCCTCGTCGTCGTCGGCGGCCGACCAGTTCCCGTGCACCGAGACCATGTACGGGGCGGAACGCTCCGCGAAGGCGGTGTCGTCCGCAGCCACCCGAGCGATCGCGCCACCCATCGCGTAGGTGTCGACGAACGTGAGCGGGCTCGGTCGCTCGGCGGAGGCGCGGGCGACGATCTCGATCACATCGTCTTCCAGTGTCGCGACGTAGGCGGACTTCCAGTAGGCCCGGAGCTGCCCGCGCGGGAACAGGCCGTCGAAGGCAGATTGGACAGCGGTGAAGGGCATCGGCTGCGAGATGTCGGCTAGAGGCTCCGCGAGTTCCCGCAGAGGCCGCAGGACAGCGACCCCCTCTTCGACAGCTCCCGCGAAGACGGCGCCGACGACCAAGCATTGGCGATCGTGCACCGGCTCCGGGAGGCTCGGGTCGGCGGGGAACGTGATCGACAGCGCCTCCGCTGTGACCTCATCCCGCGCATCGGCAAAGTACGCGCGATACCCGTGGAGCACGTCCGCGGCCGCCTCGACCGGATAGAAGACCCCTGCGAACGCGACGATCGGGCCGACCGGATGGAGCTCGAACGTGAAGGAGGTGACCACGCCGAAGTTCCCGCCGCCGCCACGGATAGCCCAAAACAGATCTGGATTTTCCTCCGCCGATGCGGTTCGCACCTCACCGTCGGCACAGACGACCTGAGCGGAAACGAGACTGTCGCAGGCTAGCCCGTGCTTTCTGCGCAGCCAACCGTAGCCGCCGCCGAGAGTCAGACCCGCCACCCCGGTGTGCGACACGACCCCGACTGGCACTGCGAGGCCGAACAGCTGCGTCTCCCGGTCGAGTTCCCCCAGCAGGGCACCCCCTTGGACACGCGCGAGTCTCACGCCGAGGTCGACTTCGACCGCGTGCATGGTCGAGAGGTCGATGACCAGGCCGCCGTCCGCGGTGGACAAACCTCCCACGGAGTGACCGCCGCCGCGTACGACGACCTCGAGATCGTGCTCCCGCGCGAAGCGGACGGCTGCCGCTACGTCTGCCGTGCCCGTCGGACGGACGACGATGTCGGGCCGATCCTCGTACATCGCGTTGAAAGGGACCCGGCGCTGGTTGAACTCCGGGTCCGTCGGGTCGAGGACGGCTCCTCGCAGCTCCGTCCTGAACTCCGAGAGCTGGTCACTGGTCAAGCCGCAGCCGACTGGGGCACATGCTCCGTTTGGCACGAGTTTGAATGGTCAGTGCTGGCAGATCAAGCGCTCTCCGGGGCGTACGCAGTTAGGCGAGGCGCCCCTGGCTAGGGCGCAGCCGTGTCGCGGGAGACCGCGTACACGGACCAATGGCCCGGCACTCCCCTGAGCTCGTGCGTACCGCGGTGTTCGAAGGTGAGGTCCGAGCCAACGAGCAGATCTCTCACCGTCTGAGAGACGAGGACCTCTGACGGGCGGGCTAGAGCGGCGACGCGCGCACCGAGGCTGATCGCGAGACCGGCGAGCTTGTCGTCGAACCGCTCCACTTCGCCGATGTGCAGCCCCGCCCGGACTTCGAGGTCATGGGTCCGAACGGCTTCGACGATCGCTAGTGCGCACCGTATCGCACGAGCGGGACCCTCGAACGAGGCAAGGAATCCGTCACCCGCGGTATCGAGTTCAGTGCCGTGGTAGCGCGCGAGAAGCGTGCGAACGGTGCGGTGATGGCTGTCGACTAACTCGCGCCACCGCCGATCGCCGATCGACGCCATGCGCTCGGTCGATCCCACGATGTCTGTGAAGAGGACGGTCGCGAGTACACGATCGAACACGGCCTCCTCCTCGCCAACGTCGGTGAGAAACCGTCCGACGGCCTCCACGATGGCAGCGCCGCGGACGTACCAGTGGAAGTGCGATCCGCCCCCACTCGAGTGTTCGACGACCCGAGCTCCAGGCACTTTGCTCGCGATGTAGCGCCCGGTCTCCGGTAAGACCTCGTAGAAGTTGTCGCTGTCGACCATCACGAGAGTCGGGACCTGAATCGAAGGCAAGACGGGCCGCACATCGGTCTCGAGGTATGCGCTCAACTCAGCAGCAAGACCACCGGGCGTTACCGACGCGCGGGCATAGCGCGCGAACCACTCGAGCTCATCGCCGGCCGGTGAGTCCCACCACTCGGTCGTGCCCCACGTTCGTCGGACGAGCTCGATCTGCTCGTCCCAGCGTGCTCGGGTCGGCATCCACGGCATCTCGTCCGTCGGGAGGTACGTCACTTGCGGATCCACGAGGATGAGCGACCTCGTGCGCTCGGGGTAGACAGCCGCAAAGAGGGATCCCACGATCGCGGACTCGTATGTCGCAAGGATCGACGCGCGCTTCGATCCCACGGCGCTCAGGACGGCGACGATGTCGTCGACCAAGGCGTCCACGTCGGGAACGTGTCCAGGCGTGAAGCGCTCGGAACATCCCCATCCGCGACGGTCGGTGACGATCAGACGCGCGTGGCGAGCGAGCCCTTGCAGGAAGTTCGAGAGATAGCGCCCCTCCCAGTTCATGTCCACGTTCGAGCAGTACCCCTGGAGGTACAGAAGGTCGTTCGGGCCGCTCCCGAGCACCTGGTAGGCGAGCGAGACTTCGCCATTCCACGCGTAGCGCGTTTCGGGTCGGTTCATGGCCGAATGGTCTCACGACGACCGGGTTGCGTTCTCGGTCGCGCTCGTCGCCGGGCTGCTCTTCGGGCACTACCCAACGCGACGGGCGGCCGGAGAGGAGTCTCCGCGGTGCGGCAGTGTGCTTCACCCGATTCGGATCGGTCATTGTTTAGACTCGCGCGGACGACTACAAGGGGCCTCATGACGACCACTCCAGTCCCGCCGATCGACATCGACCTCCTCCGCAGCGAGATCCGAAAGACATATGCCGCGGTCTCGCGGGAGCCGGAGCGCGAGTTCATCTTCCCGACTGGGCGCTCGTGGGCGGAGGATCTCGACTACCCCGCGGCGCTTGCGAACGTCCCGGAGGCAGCGGTCGAGTCTTTCGCCGGTGTCGCCAACCCGTTCTCGCTCGGGCCGCTCGAGCCCGGCAAGAGGGTGCTCGACATCGGCTCGGGAGCGGGTACCGATTCGCTTGTGGCCGCGCAGATGATCGGCCCCGAGGGGAGCGTGACCGGCATCGACATGACGCCGGAGATGATCGAAAAGGCACGTGCTGCGGCGGCAGCGATGGGTCTTGCGAACGTGACTTTCATCGAGGCCGACGCCGAGCGGCTGCCGTTCGACGACGGCGCCTTCGACATCGTCATCTCGAACGGCGTCATCGACCTCATCCCAGACAAGGACGCGGTCTTCTCGGAGATTTTCCGTGTCCTCGTTCCCGGCGGGCGCCTGCAGGTCGCCGATGTGACGATCCAACAGCCCGTTTCCGAGGAAGGTAAGCGCAACATCGACCTCTGGACTGGCTGAATCGCTGGCGCTCTCCTGGACGGAGAGTACGCAGAGACATTGGGACGACACGGCTTCGAACGCATCGAGCACGGGAACCTGGTCGCGACCTACATGCGCTCGACCTTCGAGGACACGCGGCGGAAGGCGCTCAAGTTCGGCGCAAACGGGGCCACCGTCAAGGCCTACAAACCTGCAAGAGGACAGTAGTCTCACGATCACGCTGAAACCGGCGCGTTGCTACTGATCCGCGCCCGAGCTTGCGTCCCGTTCTCCCGTCGGGCCGCCGCGCCAATCAACACACAGCACTGTTGCGTCATCGCGGAGAACTCCACCGCAGGCCTTCACCACGGCCCCGGTCAGCGCCTGTACTGCTTCGCGCGGATGAAGGTGTCGCGTCTGCGTGAGGATCTCCATCGCGTTCACGTCGGCGGCGTTGCGCTCTAGCATCCCGTCGGTCAGGAATGCGAGCCGGTCCCCGGGTTGCAACACCAATTCCTGGATGGCGTATTCGGTATCGGCCGCTATGCCGAACGGGAGGGCAGGGGCCAAGGCTACGTTCTCTGCACGGCCGTCACGGATCAGGATCGGCAAGGGATGCCCGGCGTTCACGATGCGTGCGGTACCGGAGAGATTGTCGATCCGCACGACCTGTCCGGTCACGAAGTCGCCTTCATCGGAGAACCCGCAGAGCGCCTCGTTGGCCAGCCGGCTCTGCTCCGCGAGATCGACGCCGCGACGGCGAGCGTTTCGCAATGCTCCGACAAGCACTGTTGCCAGCACGGCCGCGTTCAGGGTATGGCCCATCGCGTCGGTCATCGAGAGGTGGAGCGTGTCTCGCTCGACGCTGAAGTCGAACGTGTCGCCACCCACGTCGCCTGATGGCTCCATCCATCCGGCCAGCGTGAACTGGCCCCCCTCGCAGGTGTACGAGGCGGGAAGGAGTCGGTGCTGTATCTCCGCCTCCAGTGAGAGAGGCACCGAGCGCTGGCCCCATTCGAACAGATCCGTGAAGCGGCGGTTGGCGATCACGATGTAGGCAAGGGCGTGCGCCCCGGCCGAGACTGTCGCCAGCGTCTGCGCGTCGGGCTCGTCATCGAATCCCAGCGCCAGGACGCCGACCGCCTCGCCGCGGGTAGTGACCGGAGCGAAGACCCGGAAGCGACCGTCGGCCGGTACGACCTGAATCTCCTGCTCGGCGAGCGCACGACCATGCGGCGTACCTGCGAGCGGGACCGAGTGGCCGCGCTCGCGGTTGATGTCCTCGTCGTCGGAGTCTTCACGATGGACGTGGCTCAACCGGATCAATGCCCGGCCGCTGTAGTCCGCGATCAGGAAGCTGACATCGCGCGCCCCGAGTGCATCCGTCAAGGCGGCTGCGACGACCTCGGCCGCATCGATCGGCGGTGCCGCCTCCACGGAGGCGAGCAGCGTCTTCACGTCAAGCGGGATGATCACGTCCATCGTTCGATCTCTAGCGTGGTCGCTGCTCGACCTTAGCCGTAAAGCAAAGCGGCCGGGTGGCCATCGCTGCTCGACTCTGCGATGGCCGCGCGAGAGTAGACTCGCGCCGTGGCACAGCGAGCGCGCCGCGAGGGGCCGCTTCGCGAGCGCTTCAAGGTCTTCGTTTTGCGTGCTGTGCTGTTCAACGTGTGGCGACTCGCGGAACGTCTTGGCATCCGGCTGGCAACAGAAGGCCCGAAGTACGCTCTCACCGACGCGCGGCGCGAAGCGATGGATGCGCTCGTCGTCCGCGCTCGCGCCGAAGGAGGTGTGATCGATGCGTCTGCGCATGGTTTCGCCGCACACGAACTCTTGACCCACCTCGTGGTGCAGCATGGCCTGCTTCTGCACGGCTCCAACAACACCGAACTCGAAGTCCTTCTACCCCGCCCCGCACGTGACTTCGGAACGCATGTCCAAGTAGTCGCCGCCGCGGACGATGGAATCTGGCCCATCTTCCATGCCATGGTGGCGCGCCAACGAGTAGAGGGTGTCTTCACCGCGTGCATGCATCTCGGCCGCCTGCCTCAGCTACGACGCTTCTACGTGTTCCGCGTCTTTGGTGCGGACGCGCACGCAGACACGACCTGGACGCAAGGTGCCGTCTATGCCGTGCAAAGGGCTGGGTTCTGGCACGAGTGGGGAAACGAGTGGTTACGGGGTACCGAGGTAACACCCCCGTGCTCCGCGTGCTCGTCGGGCCAAGTGACTTCCCGCTTCGACACATCGTCGCAAGCAGCTGAGCGGCCTGGACAGCAATCGAACGCGGCGCAAGAATGGGACGATTGGCAGCGCAGTCGGCGCGAGGAGAACAGTGAATTACGAACTCGCCTACAGGATCGGGTTCCATCCCTGGGAGGACGCCGAAGCACACTCACCCTTCGTAGAGAAGTTCTCCGAACTAGTCGACGAAGAAGAGAGCGGACGCGAACCGCCCTACGGGGCAGCCCTCGACCTGGGAACGGGCAGCGGGATCTGGGCAATCCAGCTGGCCCAGCGCGGCTGGCAGGTGACAGGCGTCGACCTCGTCGAAAAGGCGTTGCGGCGAGCGGAGGAACGAGTCAAGGCGGCCGAGGTTGCCATCAAGCTCATCCACGGCGACGTGACGCAGCTCCGGGCAGCTGGCGTCGGCTCAGGCTTTCGGTTGCTCCTTGATACCGGAACCTTCCACGGTCTCAAGGATCACCAGCGCGAGGCGATGGGCCGCGAGGTCGACGCCGTTGCCGCGCCGGACGCAACCGTTCTCATGCTCGCGTGGCCAAGACGCCGACGCCCGCTCATTCGTGGCGTCGAGCGAACCGAGATCGAGGGGGCGTTTCCGGGTTGGACGGTCATTGACGTCGGGCCGTCGCATTTCCAAGCACCCAAGCCGATCGAGGTGCTCCTGAGACCCGACGAGCACTGGTACCGGCTGCGTCGCTCGGCCTGAGTCGAGTGGCACGCCGTTCGGGTGTGCGAGCGTGCAGGAAGTCGCCGGCGGGATCGGCTAGGCCGGCAGGATCCCGGTGCGCTGTTCGAGCGTGGGGAACGTCTCTTGATGGCACCGTCATCCCGACGTCTGACAGACTCCTCGAGTTGGCTGGATGGGGTGTGATTCCTTCGATCCGCGTGCGCGACATGGCAGAGGCGGTCGCCTTCTACGTGGATCAGCTCGAGTTCACGCTCGATGGCGGGAGTGAGGGCGCCACTCACTCTTCCCTGACGCGCGGCGACGCGCACGTGATGATCGAAGCTGCGGCTGACTTCTACGGCGACCAGTACAACGAGGCGATCAGAGAGCGCCTCGACACGCACTCGTCGATCGCTCTCTATATCGAGACGGACGATCTTTCTGCGCTTCACTCCAGATTGACAGCCGGCGGGGTCGTTCGGATCATCGATCCCCTCGACGCAAGACCCTGGGGTCAGGAGGAGTTCACGGTCGAGGACCATGCAGGGAATTGGCTGACGTTCTGGAGCAAGCCCGGTTAGGCAGCCCATTGCGTGCGGTTGCCGACGCTGGCATCTGCGAGTGTGCGGGACTGTCCTTTGACGAAAAAACGAGCGGCCCCGCTCGGATGCCGAGGTCGAGCACTGTCCTAAGAAGAGTCGCGCCGGGAGCTGACGACTGGGAAACACCCGTGACCATGTGTCCGGCCGTGCATCTCGTACGATGGCGGAAGAGGATGCCACGTGGCGACTCCTGATCCGATTGCCGAGATCATCGGCGACTATCGAGCCTTCGCGTCGATGCAGCGCGACCGTCTTCGAGCCCGCGGCATCGACATCGCGCCGTACCCGCTCAGCCACCTCGCGGTCCGCGTCGCCGACTGGGATCTGTACGTCCACCAGCGCACGCTTCTCGAACGCCGTGCGAGGACGAACCGCGAGAACGTCTGGAACGGGCGCCCGATCTCCCTGATCGTGCTCGCCGAGCCACTCGATGTCCTAGACGGAACTCCCGTCTCGCGCATCGAGCTCATCCCGCCCGTCCACCAGCGTGTCTACCGGATGGGCCTCGAGCACCTCGGCGTGGTCCTCGGCGACGAGTTCGATGAGTTTTCGCGAGAGCATCGGGCCGCGCTGACCGGGCAGCAGTTCCAGAGTCCCGACGTCGAGCCGGTCTACGTGCTCTTCGAGGACTTCACCCACGTGAAGTTCTACCGGCGCTCCTTCTTCGACGTCGTCGAGGACGAGGACGGGCGCTTCGAGGGCTTCAGCCACGTCGACGACTGGGTGCCGCAGCGGCTGGTCACCGCTACCGGCCCGAACCCGCTGCCGCGGTGATCGAAGCTGCTGCGCCCAGCGGAGTCGAACGAGCAGCGCAGTCCATCGAAAGCTAGCGAGATGACGGTGGCGATCGACGACGTGCGGACTCTGACCGCGGGGCTCCCGCGATCGTACGAGGTCTTCGTCCACGGTCGGGTCAAGTTCCGCGTCGGACAAATCGTCTACCTGGCCTTCTCGCGCGACGAGACGCTGATGGGCTTCGCCTTTCCAGTGAATGAGCGCGAGGCCGCGCTCGAGACCTACCCGGACAAGTTTCTGCGCCCGAGCCTTCGAGATTTTCGATCGCGCACCCGAACTCGAAACCTGGACTTTTGGTCCTGAGGCCTATTGCGACGACACCGTCCGCGCTGAACTACTCGCTTAAGCGTCGATGTCCGCGACGCGCTTGACCGTCGTCGGCGAGGGTTCCAGGTTAGGGGGCCGTTCCATGCCTCAGCGTGCGGGAGTGCCCTCGAGCTACCTGCCGCGAGGCGCGGGTGCGGGCTATGTCTCGGGCGCGCCGTACTCGAGCTGGCGGTCGTACTCGTCCTGGTCGTAATGGCCGTGCGACTCGACTACGAGGCCGTCGTCTCCGAAGGTCCATTCTTCGAAGCCGGTGATCCGCACGGCCTGTCCGGTACCGCCAGGCCCCGTGTTCGTGCCCGTGAACGTCCAGTGATATTCGACCGTATCGTCGTTGAAGACGACGTCGTCCATGAGGACCTGAATGTCCGGAAAAGCCTCGATGAAGGAACGCGCGACCTCCGTGACCTCGGTCGGATCGCCACCGTTGATCGCGATCGTCCCACCGGTAACGAAGTGACTCGCGACTTGCGCGGGGTCGTGGCTGCACCACGCGTCCGTGTAGCTGCGTGCGAACTCGCGTGTCCGAGCCTCATCGCGCGCCATTCGTGCCTCCTGTCGTCGAGAAGAACGCCACGAGCCTATTGCCCACGCCCTGGCGAGACAACGTCTGCCTGCGCAAGTGTTCGGGGGATGATCACATCAGCCAGTCAGCGCAGCACGAGGGCCACGAACTCGTAATCTCGCGAGTGATCCTCGGCCCCATGATCGGGGGAGAGCATATGGCGAGCATCCTGATTCGCTCTAAAGAATTCGCTCAAGCCCGACCGTTGTCATTCGGCGGTGTGTGGACGAAGTCGTAGTGGCTTCTGAAGACGCTACTTGCTCAAAACAGCGTTGCGGCCGCGCGAAACGGGGCGGTCGAGTGATCAGGAATGTTCCCTGGCCAGGCGCAGATATGGGGGAGATCCCGGGCGTTTGATCGTCAGCTGGCGCAGGGGTAGGCTCGCCGTTGTGCCACAGCGTCCTAGTTTCGACCTGCTTGTGGTCGGCGGAGGGCTCGCTGGTTCCTCGCTGGCGATCACGTTGGCGAGGGAGGGCGTGAACGTTCTGCTAGTCGAGCGTGAACGGGTCTTCAGGGACCGTGTCCGTGGGGAAGTGATGGCTACCTGGGGGACTGTGGAGGCGAAGCGGCTTGGTCTGTTTGAGCTATTGCTGGAGCGGTGTGCCATCGAGGTCCGGTATCTGACTTACCACGTCGAGGGTGTCGGCGAGCCGCTAGATCTGCTCACGGCCGCACCGCATTTCGAGCCGTCGCTTGCGTTTCATCACCCGGTGATGCAGGAGATCCTGATCGAGGAGGCTGCAATCGCGGGGGCGACGGTGTGGCGTCCGTCCAGGTTGGTCTCGCTGTCGCCCGGCAGCCCACCCAGGGCCGAGATCGTGGTCGACGATAGCTCGCGAACGGTCACAGCACATCTGGTTGTCGGTGCGGATGGCCGCGACTCGCAGGTTGCGAGCCTGAGCGGGTTCGAACGGCACGCCGATCCGGACGAGCTGCTAGCGGCGGGACTGCTGGTGCGAGGCGATATGGACACCGCCGACGCGGTCAACATGTTCATCGGCCAAGCCACCGGGCAGATCGCCGCGGTCACCCGGGTCGCACCCGACCTCTACCGGCTCTACTTCTTCCATCACATCGACGCAATCCCGAGCAAGCTCTCGGGTGGCCGCGACATCGAGGCTGCTTTCGAGTACTTGCGCGACGCGGGTGTCCCGAGTGAGTGGCTGGTCGACGCGCAACCGCAGGGACCGCTCGCGACATTCGATGGCGCTCACCGCTGGGTCGAACGGCCGTATCGGGACGGTGTCGTGCTTGTCGGCGATGCTGCGGGCGCGAGCGACCCCTCCTGGGGAAGCGGTCTATCGCGCACGCTGCGTGACGTACGTCTGCTGCGGGACGCGCTGACCGCGGACAAGAACTGGTCGGGTGCAGCAGGCGTGTATGCGGAACAGCACGACGAGTTCTGGAAGCGGCTGCACGATGCCGAGCGCCTCTCCGCCGCGGCGCTGATGTCAGTCGGCCCAGGCGCTGCCTCGCGCCGCGCACGAGCCTTCGAGATCTTCGATCGCCTGCCCGAACTCGAAACCTGGACTTTTGGTCCCGAGGCCCATTGCGACGACGCCGTCCGCGCTGAACTACTCGCTTGAGGGTTGAGCGCGCGACGCACTTGACCTCGTCGGCGAAATCCCAGGTTCGCGGACGCTTCCATGGGCGAGCGTTCGTGAGTTTCCCCAGAGGATCTGCTGCTCCTTCTCGTCCGAAGCGACCGACCGATGTCTGAGAGACTCGCGCCGCCAACGACAACCATAGGAGATAGAACTGATGCCCGACGCCAAAGACGTGATCCTCAAGCACATCGCTGCCGTCAACGACCGCGATAGCGACGCTGACCCGTGGGCCGCCGATGCCGAGCTCGTGGCGCCAGGCGGCCAGGCCAACGGCCGCGACGCTGTCATTGGCTTCTTGGGCGTGTTCCACGAGGCGTTCCCGGATCTTCGGCTTGAGGTCGAGCAGCTCCTTACCGACGGATCAGTCGCAGCGGCCGAAGGGACGCTCGTGGGCACCCATGATGGCGTGCTCCACACCCCCAACGGCGATGTCGCGCCGACAGGACGGGCCGTTGAGCTCCGGTGGGCGGCGGTCTATGTCACCGACGGCGACACGCTGAAATCGGAGCACCTGTTCTTCGACCAGATGGACTTTCTCGGCCAGCTCGGTCTCCTCCCCGGCTAGGGGCCGACACCCAGCCCGCGCCAGCTACCGACGAAGCGCACGCAGAGTCACCTGTAGCTCGGTCTGAGCTGTCGTCGCTTTTCACGCAATGCAGCAGCCCGGGATAGGCCCCGCCCGTATGGGCGAGTGTGCGGGACCGTCTCCCGAGCCTACGAATCGCCGGCGACAGCCGGACGCGAGCCTGTCAAGACACTTGGGTCCGTGAAACCGTCCGACGCATCACGCAATGGTTCTTGCCCTTGGGCCGCAGGTAGGTGAAGCCGGTCTGCTCGTAGAGACTGCGCGTGGTGTTGTAGAGAAACTTGGCCGAGATCTTCTTGCCCTGCGTGTCCTGCGGGTAGCCCTCGACCACGCCGCCGCCCGCCTTCGCGATCAGATCGAGGGCACCACGAAGCGCCACACCTGCGACGCCCTTCCGGCGATAGTCCCTGTCGACAAAGATGCACGTCAGGCGGTAGTCGGGCGGCTCCTCCGTGCGGTTCTTCTCGTAGTCCTTCAGGTGCATGATGTTCGTGAGCTCGTCCGGAGAGCCGTACTGGCACCACGCCACCGCGACGTTGCCGTCGAAGACGAGGGCCGCATGAGCGTTACCCTCGCGCACGAGACGCTCCTTCCAAGGGCGGCCTCTTTCGCCCTCGGGCCTGCCCTCTCGCGAGTGGAACCACGTGCACCAACAACCGCCGAACCCCATGCCGTTGTGCTTTTCCGCGAGCCGGGCGAAGGCATCCCACGTCGAGGCATCAAGCGGCCCGATCGTGTACTCGCTCATCGCACCTCCTGTTCACGGGGCTGCCCAAGGGACGACTCTACGCGCATCGCGCCGGGCACATACAAGCATCCTTCGCACCTCTCCGCAGCCGTGTACTACTGGCATTCCCTGGAGCACTCTTGCGCGTGCGAGCGTGCGGGAATGCAGGCTACTGTTGGGCGAGTGAAGATCTTCAACCTCAATAGCGCCGAGTGGGACGCGACGAGAGATCGCGAGGGCTGGCGCTGCAGCGGCACCGGTGTCGGTGAACGGATCGGGGGTGAGCTACTCGGCGCGACCATGTCGCAGATCGAGCCGGGCAGCAGGCTCTGGCCGTATCACACGCATTACCTCAACGAGGAATGGGTACTCGTGCTCCGCGGCGAGCCGACGCTGCGAACACCCGAAGGTGAGCATGTCTTGAATGAGGGCGACATCGTCTGCTTCCCGCGCGGCAAGAATGGTGCGCACCAGATCAGCAACCGAACCGACTCGCCCGTCCGCGTGCTGATGCTGTCCTCGATGATCCGGGGCGAGATCATCGAGTACCTCGACACCGGCAAGGTTCTCGCAAAGGACGTCGACGACGAAGACGTGATGTTCGCGAGGCCCGGACCCGCGGTCGAGTACTGGGAAGGCGAAGACTAGTCCGGGCGCACTCGAGCACCCCCACGGAGCGGAACCCCGCTACAGGAGTGAGGACGTTCGAGTGCGCGAGCGTGCAGGAGTGATGCTCCTATGACTTGTCAAGCCATCTGCGGCTCCTGGCCGTCGAGTAGCCGAAAGAGGTGACGGGCGAGATAGCGCTTGAGCAGCCGGGTGGCGTCCCGGCGGGTCTTGCCTTCGGCGATCCGTCGAGCGATGTAGTCCTTGGTCGCCGGGTCGTGCTGGCGGCGATGCAGGACGATCGTGTGCAGGGCGCGGTTGAGTTGCCGGTCGCCGCCGCGTAATCCTCGCCATCTGCGAGGGCGGTCGCCTCGAACACCACACCGCCGCTTCGCACGTCGACGACCGCGAGTGCGTGCGCGTCGCGGTGCGGGTCAACGCCGATCACGCAGTCCAGCTCATCTGCAAGCATCCGCACCGACCTCCAGTCCAGGTTGGGGGATCAACTCCGGTACCGGTCCGGGGATGAAACCGCGGGCGGCAAGACTGTGACGGGTCACGCCTCTACAGGGCGGACAGGCTTCTGATCAGGCCAGCAAGCGGGCGCCAGGTCGGCACCGGCCTCTTTGCTCGGACACATCACTAGAAAGACACC
>JBGSXQ010000316.1:0-9418 GCA_041751315.1 Gaiellaceae bacterium
CCGGCACGCGCCGCTCGTCCGTCCGCCCCGTCGGGTCGTGTCGCGGAGCTGCTGCAGGTCGACGTACCTGCGTGGCGCGTTTCTCGGAGGAGGGTCGGTTTCGCTCGGCCGCTCGCCGCATGTCGAGCTGCGCGCCAACTCGAACGACTCCGCAGCGCTTCTCGTGAGGCTCGCGCGCGCCGAGGGTGTCGAGCTCGCCGCTGCGGAGCGGGCGACGCACACGGTCGCCTATGCGAAGAGCTGGGAGGCGATCGAGTCGCTGCTCGCCGTCATGGGGGCCTCGGAAGCGGTCCTCGCGCTCGAGGAGCGCGCGGTGCTGGCGGACACACGGGGGCGAGCGAATCGTCTCGCCAATGCCGACCACGCGAACCTCGTGCGTACGAGCCGTACCGCGCGTCGCCAGCTGGAGGCGCTTGCGCGCCTCGATCTCGAGATATTGCCGGCTGCTCTGCGCGAGGCTGCGGAGCTGCGGCTGCGCCACCCGACCGAGTCGCTCCGAGAGCTCGCCGCGCGCACGGATCCGCCGGCGACGAAAGCCGCTCTCCACCGTCGTCTGCGCCGCCTCGAAGACCTCGCCGAATAGACTCGGTTTCGCGACTACGGGGTATCCAGAAACGGAGGAGACATGGGCATTCGCGTCGGCATCAACGGGTTCGGCCGCATCGGGCGGAACTTCTTCCGGGCACAGCATTCGCTCGGCAGCGAGATCGAAGTCGTGGCGCTGAACGACCTCGGCGACGCGAAGACCATGGCGCATCTCCTGCGCTACGACTCCAATCTCGGCCCCTTCGACGGCGACGTCGAGCTTGCCGACGGCGTGCTGCGCGCGGCCGGCGAGGAGATCAAGGTGCTCTCCGAGCGCGACCCCGCGGCGATCCCTTGGGGCGACCTCGGCGTGGACGTCGTGCTCGAGTCGACCGGGTTCTTCACGGACCGCGAAGGCGCGCAGAAGCACATCGACGCCGGTGCGAAGAAGGTCGTCATCTCCGCTCCTGCGACCGATCCCGACATCACGCTCGTGCTCGGCGTCAACGACGACCAGTACGACCCCGATTCGCACCACGTCGTCTCGAACGCCTCCTGCACCACGAACTGCGTCGCCCCGCTCGCGAAGGTGCTGCACGACCTGGGGGAGATCGAGTCCGGGTTCATGACGACGATCCATGCGTACACGCAGGATCAGAGCCTCCAGGACGCGCCGCACAAGGATCTGCGGCGTGCGCGCGCCGCCGCGATCAACCTCATCCCGACCTCCACGGGAGCGGCGAAGGCGATCGGGCTCGTCCTCCCGGACCTTCAGGGGAAGATCGACGGGGTCGCGGTACGTGCTCCAATCGCAACGGGCTCGCTCACCGACCTCGTCGTCTCGCTCTCGCGCGAGACGAGCGTCGACGAGGTGCAGGCGGCGTACCGCGAGGCAGCAGCCGGCCCGCTCGAGGGCATCCTCCAGTTCTCCGAGGACCCGCTCGTCTCGACCGACATCATCGGCAGCGCGTACTCGTGCATCTACGACAGCGAGCTGACGATGGTGCACGGCCGAACGGTCAAGGTGTTCGGCTGGTACGACAACGAGTGGGGCTACTCGTGCCGGCTCGTCGACGTGATCGGCAAGCTGCTCGCCTAGTGCTCCGTCCCAGAAGTCGACTCGTGCTCTGGGCGGCTGCAAAGCGTCGCCAGGCGGCGTCCTCGGTCGCACCCGTACTCACCAGTACGGGCACTCCCTGCGTCCTTGCCTGGCTCGCTTTTCGCGCGCCAGAGCATCAAGAGACTTCCGGGACGAAGCACTAGTGCACCGGCCTCGCTCCGTCCGAGACGCGGACGTCACCGGCAAGCGCGTCCTCGTGCGCGCCGACCTCAACGTGCCGCTGGAGGACGGCCGAGTCGCCGACGACACGCGCATCCGCGCGTCGCTACCGACGCTCCACGACCTGCTCGGGCGCGGCGCTGCGCATGTCGCCGTCTGCTCACATCTCGGGCGTCCGCAGGGACACGATCCTGCGTTGGCGATGGCTCCAGTGGCCGAGCGCCTGCAGGAGCTCGTGCCCGACGAGCGGGTCGAAGTGCTGGAGAACGCGCGCTTCGATTCCGGCGAGACTGCGAACGACCCGGAGACCGCGCGCCGGCTCGCGGAAGGGCGCGATCTCTATGTCCTGGATGCCTTCGGCTCGGCGCACCGTGCGCATGCGTCCACAGAAGGCGTCGCGCACCTGCTCCCCGCGTACGCCGGGTTCCTCCTGGAGCGCGAGCTCGAGATGCTCGGACGACTCCTGGGTGACGTGGCGCGGCCGTTCGTGCTGGTGGCCGGAGGGGCGAAGGTGGACGACAAGGTCGGCGTCCTCGTCAAGCTCGGCGGCCGTGCCGACGCGGTTCTCGTCGGCGGAAAGATGGCGGAGCAGCTGCGCGAGGAGAATCCCTTGCCGTACGAGGCCGAGCTTCCGGTCGACGTCGTCGCGGCCGCCGCGTTCGAGGAGGACGCCGAGACCCTCGTGACGCCGTACGACGACGTCCCCGAAGGCTGGCGCGGTCTCGACATCGGCCCGGAGACGCGCGACCGCTTCGCCGACGTCATCCGCGGCGCTCGCACGATCTTCTGGAACGGCCCGATGGGCGTCTTCGAGTGGCCACGGTTCGCGGAGGGAACGAGAGCCATCGCGAACGCGGTCGCCGACGCCGAGGCGTTCAGCGTCGTGGGCGGTGGCGACTCGGTGCGTGCCATCACGGAGCTGGGGCTCGCCGATCGGGTGTCATGGGTCTCCACGGGCGGCGGCGCCTCGCTCGAGCTCCTCGAAGGCAAGGAGCTTCCGGGCGTCGCTGCGATTCCCTCAGCCTGAGCTGAGCCCGCGCAGGGGGTCTGGCTTCAGCCAGACCCCGAACGATCGCCGGCGGGGCGCTGCCTCCCGGGAGCGGCGATCTTGTGGCACCGACCGTCTAGGATCGGCCGGTGCTGGTTGCCGGGAACTGGAAGATGTTCAAGGGGGCCCACCAGGCGCGGGAGTTCGCGGCGCAGATCGGGCACGTGGGAGCGCGCGCGGCAGGGGTGGACGTGGTCGTCTGCCCGCCGTTCGTCTCGCTCGAGGCCACGCTGCACGCCCTTGGCCCCGACAGCAGCGTGCGGGTCTATGCGCAGAACGTCCACTGGGAGCTCGAGGGCGCCTTCACCGGCGAGGTATCTGCTCCCATGCTCCTCGAGCTTGGCGTCGTCGGCGCTATCGTCGGGCACTCCGAGCGGCGTCAACACTTCGGCGAGACCGACGAGACGGTCCGACTCCGAGCCGAGACAGCCCTCGAAGCCGGGCTCCACGTCATCGCGTGCGTCGGCGAGACCGAGGCCGAGCGCGAGGCGGGCGAGACCGAGTCGGTGCTCGCGCGGCAACTGACCGGTATCCCCCGGCACGAGCGGCTCGTCGTCGCCTACGAGCCGGTCTGGGCGATCGGCACGGGAAAGACGGCAACATCCGAGATCGCCCAGGCGGCCCACGCGTTCATAAAAGGGGTTCATCCGTCGCCGGTGCTCTACGGGGGATCCGTGAAGCCGGACAACGCGGCCACTCTGCTCGCCTTGCCCGATGTCGACGGTGCGTTGGTGGGCGGCGCCTCGCTCGATGTCCAGTCGTTCGAGGCGATCTGCCTCGGCGCAGACGCGGCTTGAGACCGATCGTCCTCGTCGTCCTCGACGGCTGGGGAATGGCGCCGCCTGGGCCGGGCAACGCGGTCGAGCTGGCAGACACACCGGTCTTCGACGCACTGTGTGCGCGCTATCCGCACGGCACGCTCGCCGCGTCCGGGGAGGCCGTCGGGCTCCCGCCCGGGCAGATGGGCAACTCCGAGGTCGGGCACCTGACGATCGGGTCCGGGCGGATCCTCTTCCAGGATCTCGCGCGAGTGAGCGGGGCTGTCGACGACGGGTCGTTCGCCCAGAACGAGGCGCTACTGGCGGCGTTCCGACGTGCACGTGAACGAGACGGCGACGTCCACCTGCTCGGGCTCGTATCCCATGGCGGCGTGCACTCGCACATCGATCACATCCGTGCGCTGCTCGCGATGGCGCACGCCGAAGGAATGGCAGGGAATACCTGGATCCACGCGTTCACCGACGGGCGCGACGTCTCGCCGCATGCGGCGACGATCGATCTGGTCGGGCTTCCTGCCGATCGGATTGCAACGGTGTGCGGGCGCTACTACGCGATGGATCGTGACGCGCGCTGGGAGCGGACGGATCGCGCGGTCGCCGCGATCCTCGAGGGCGAAGGGGTCGAGGCCGAGGATCCGGTGACGGCCGTTCGCGATAGCTACGAGCGTGGGATCACGGACGAGTTCGTCGAGCCGGTCGTCCTCGACGGTCGTCCCCGGCTCGATGCGAACGACGCGGCGATCTTCGTCAACTTCAGGCCCGACCGAGCGCGACAGCTCTCGCAGCGGCTGCTCGAGCACGGGATCGACCTGACGACGATGACCCGCTACCGCGAGGACTTCCCGTTCCCGGTGGCATTCGACCAGCAGGAGGTCCGCAATACCCTCGCCGCGGTGCTCGCAGCGCACGGCCTACGGCAGTTGCACGCCGCCGAGACGGAGAAGTACGCGCACGTGACGTACTTCTTCAACGGCGGGGAGGAGCAGGAGTGGGCGGGGGAGACGCGGATACTCGTGCCCTCGCCGCGTGACGTGCCGAGCTACGACCTGAGGCCGGAGATGTCGTCGGTCGAGGTCGCGACGCGCTTCTGCGACGAGATCGGACGCGGCTACGCGTTCGCGGTCGTGAACATCGCGAATCCGGACATGGTCGGGCACACGGGATCGATCCCCGCGGTCGTCGCGGCTGTCGAAGCGACCGATCGTGCGCTGGGCCGCATCGTCGAGTGCACGCACGCAGCTGGCGGTGTCTGTTTGGTGACCGCCGATCACGGGAATGCAGAGCAGATGCTCGAGTCGGACGGCGTCAACCCACATACCGCACACACGACGAACCGTGTGCCTCTCGTCGTCACGCACGATCACGTCGAGCTCCTCCCCGATGGGGGCCTATCCGATCTCGCGCCCACCATCCTGGCCATGCTCGAAGTCCCGCGACCCGTTGACATGACAGGGATTCCGCTCGCAACGGCTCCGTAACTCCCCGGTCCAAAGCCCTTACAGATCACCCTCTATACTCGCCGCGCGCATGCCACTTCCGCAGCCAGATCCCGGCGTTCTTCGCAAGGCCCAGCGGGGCGACGAGCGTGCATTCTCGATCATCGTGAGGACGTACGAGCAGCCGGTCTACAACTACGTGTTGCGGCTGACCGGTGACCGGAGCCTGTCCGAGGACCTGACGCAGGAGGTCTTCCTGCGCGTCTTCCAGGGGCTGCCGAGCTTCTCCCTTCGCTCGCGCTTCACCACATGGCTCTTCCAGGTGACGAAGAACCGCGTGCTCGACGAGCTGCGCGCGATCGAGCGGCGCCCGCGCGCGGTCATGAACATCGACGATGCGCCCCCGCTCGAGGTCGTCGATGCTCCGGCCGAGCGCGCCGAGACGATCGACGCCGTTTGGCGTGCGATCGAGCACCTGAACCCCGACCTGAAGATGGCACTTCTGCTTCGCGACGTCGTCGGGCTCTCGTACACCGAGATCGCCGAGACGCTCGAGATCACGCTTGCCACGGTGAAGTGGCGGATCTACAAGGCGCGAGAGGAAGTGCAGCTCGCGCTGCATCGCGACGGCGTCGTGATACCGATCACGGCCGCGCCTTCTGCCGCCAAGAACCGCTAGCGGGGCTCATTGCCGCCGTACGATGGCGGTGTGACCGATCCAGTCGCACGACTCGCGGACGAGCTCACGGAGATCGCCGGCACTCGAGTCGCGCTCGAGCGCCCTGGTGACGCCGAGCACGGCGACTACGCGACGAACGTCGCGCTCAAGCTCGCCGGGTTGCGCAAGCGTCCTCCCCGCGAGATCGCCGAAGAGATCGCCGCGAGCGCCGTCGAGCACGGGATCGCCGAGCGTGCAGAAGCGGCCGGGCCAGGGTTCGTCAACCTCTGGGTGTCGGATGCGTGGCTCATGTCGACCGTCGGCGAGGTCGATGCAGCGGGCGATGCCTTCGGACGCGGCTCGGCCACGCGTCGGGAGCGCATACAGGTCGAGATGGTCTCGGCCAACCCCACCGGCCCGGTGACGGTCGCGACGGCACGGAATGGAGCGTACGGCGACTCCGTCGCACGGCTTCTCACGTTCGCCGGCCACGAGGTCGAGCGCGAGTACTACTACAACGACGCCGGAGCCCAGATGCAGCGGTTCGCGGCGTCGGTCGAGGCCGCGCGGCGTGGGGAGGAGCCACCGGAGGATGGCTACCAGGGCGAGTACGTCGTCGAGCTCGCGCGTCTGGACGGGGATCCGGTCCCCGCGATGCTCGAGCGCATCGAAGCGACCCTCGAGCGCTTTCGCATCCACTTCGACACGTGGGAGCGCCAGAGCTCGGTCGAGGTGGAGATCCCCGATGCCATTGCGCTTCTGGACACCTTCGAGGAGGACGGCGCGATCTGGGCGCGCACGAATGCTCACGGAGACGACAAGGACCGGGTGCTCATCCGATCGGGCGGCGAGCCGACCTACTTCGCCGCCGACGCTGCGTACATCCGACGCAAGTACGCGCGCGGCTTCGACCGGCTCGTCTACGTCCTCGGGGCCGACCATCACGGCTACGTCGCTCGCTTGCAGGCGCTCGCCGAGATGCTCGGGCGCCCGCGCGACTCGCTCGAGGTGCTCGTCTACCAGCTCGTGCATCTCGTCGAGGGCGGTGCGGCGAAGAAGATGTCGAAGCGCCGTGGCGACGTGGTGTTCCTCGACGAGCTCATCGACGCGATCGGCGTCGATGCTGCCCGTTGGTACCTGGTCTCGAGAGGACACGACCAGACGATCGAGCTCGACGTCGACCTCGCCAGGGAGCGGACGAACAAGAACCCCGTCTACTACGTGCAGTACGCGCATGCGCGGATCGCAGGGATCCTGCGCAACGCGCCGGGGTCAGACACGGTGTCTGACCCCGTTATCCACAAAGACACGTCTCTTGCAGACGAGGAGCGCGAGCTCGTGAAACGGCTGCTCGAGTTCCCGCGGCTCGTCGCCGAAGCGACGGAGCGCCGCACGCCGCACGCGATCCCCATCTACGCAATCCGCGTCGCCGACGACTTCCACCGCTTCTACCACCAGCACCGCGTGCTCGAGTCCGCGGAGCAGGCGTTCCGGCTCGAGCTCGTGCGAGCGGTCCAGCTCGTCATCGCGCGTTGCCTCGATCTCATCGGGGTCGAGGCGCCGGAACGGATGTAGGATCGGTTGACGTGAGCGAGGTACCGGACAGGAACCTTGCGCTCGAGCTCGTCCGCGTCACGGAGTCGGCGGCCACGTTCGCGTCGGGCTGGATCGGGCGAGGCGACAAAATCGCCGCGGATCAGGCCGCCGTCGACGCGATGCGGCTCATGCTCGACACGGTCACGATGCGCGGAGTCGTCGTCATCGGCGAGGGTGAGAAGGACGAGGCGCCCATGCTCTTCAACGGCGAGGAGGTCGGAGACGGCACGGGCGCCGAGGTGGACGTGGCCGTCGACCCGCTCGAGGGGACGCGCCTGACCGCCCTCGGCATGCCGAACGCGATCTCCGTCATCGCCGTCTCCGAGCGCGGGACGATGTTCTTTCCCGGCGCCGCGATGTACATGGACAAGATCGCGGTCGGGCCGGAGGCGGCGGACGCGATCGACATCGACGCGTCCCCGACGGAGAATCTCGAGCGAGTCGCAGAGGCCAAGGGTGTCGCGGTGAACGACCTCACCGTTGTCGTCCTCGAACGCGACCGCCACGACGGCCTCATCGCCGAGCTGCGCGAGGCCGGTGCTCGGGTGAACTTGATCCGTGACGGCGACGTCGCGCCTGCGATCGCGGCGGCCCAGCCGGGGACGGGCGTCGATCTCGTCATGGGCATCGGGGGCACGCCGGAAGGCGTGATCTCCGCGGCCGCGATCAAGTGCCTCGGCGGCGCGATGCAGGGGAAGCTCTGGCCGCGAAACGACGACGAGCGCCGGAGCCTTCTCGACGCGGGCTTCGACATCGATCGAGTCCTGACAGCGAACGAGCTCGTCCAGGGCGACGACGCGTTCGTCGCCGCGACCGGCGTGACGAGCGGCGCGCTCCTGCGCGGCGTCCGCGTGGTGGGAGACCGTGTCGAGACCGAGTCGATCGTCATGCGCTCGCGCTCGGGGACGTTTCGCCGCATCGTCGCCTCGCATCCGCTGACGAAGATCCAGAGCCTGATGAAAGGAGCGCACTGACCATGGGAGCGCACGAGCTGCACGAGACGGCGCGCGCGATCGTCGCCGACAACAAAGGCATCCTCGCTGCCGACGAGTCGACCGGCACGATCAAGAAGCGCTTCGACTCGATCCGCGTCGAGTCGACCGAGGTGGAGCGGCGCTTCTATCGGCAGCTTCTGTTCACCGCCCCTGGGATGGAGGACTTCATCGGCGGCGTGATCCTCTACGACGAGACGATTCGCCAGTCCGCCGACGACGGCACGCCGTTCGCAGAGCTGCTTGCGTCCAAGGGCTCGATCCCGGGGATCAAGGTCGACACGGGCGCGCACGATCTCGCGGGCTTTCCCGGCGAGAAGGTCACCGAAGGCCTCGACGGCCTGCGCGGGCGGCTCGAGGAGTACCGCGAGCTCGGCGCGCGCTTCGCCAAGTGGCGCGCCGTTGTCACGATCGGGGACGGTATCCCGTCGATGGCGTGCATCCGCGCCAACGCGCATGCGCTCGCCCGGTATGCCGCACTGTGCCAGGAGGCCGGGATCGTGCCGATCGTGGAGCCGGAAGTGCTCATGGACGGCGACAACACGATCGAGCGCTGCTACGACGTGACATCGCGGACGCTGAAATGGACGTTCCGCGAGCTGGATGTCCTGGGCGTCGATCTTCGGGGAACGCTGCTCAAGCCGAACATGGTGATCTCCGGCAAGGGCTGCGCCGAGCAGGCGCCCGCCGCGCGGATCGCCGAGCTGACCGTCCAGTGCTTCTCGAACCACGTGCCGGCCGCGGTTGCCGGCATCGTCTTCCTCTCGGGTGGACAGTCGGAGGTCGAGGCGACCGAGAACCTGAACGCGATCAACCAGGTCGGCGGGCCGTGGCCGCTCTCGTTCTCCTATGGTCGGGCGCTCCAGGCCTCGGCGCTCGCGGAGTGGGCGGGCGATGCGGCCAACGCGGACGCGGCGCAGGCAGTGTTCGTCCATCGGGCACGCATGAACGCACTCGCTGCAGCAGGCGAGTGGAACGCGGAGATGGAGCAGCCGGTCGCCGTCTGACCCGGCTGCCTCCCGTTCGGTGGCCGTCGATATCGATCCGCTCGAGGAGCATCTCCTCGGAGCGCTGAGAGCGCTCGAGCCGAGCGCCGCGCTGCGGG
>JBGSXQ010000317.1:0-4848 GCA_041751315.1 Gaiellaceae bacterium
GCTCGTGACGCCCATCGCCGCCGTGACGAGCAGAAGGGCCGCGAGCGCGACCCAGAACGAGCTTGCGAGGCCGATGGCAATCGCAGCCGACGTCTGCACCGCCGCCGCGGCGAGGAGAAGTGTCGTGCGCCGCCCGCAGAAGCGCGACGCGACCGTCACCATCTGGTTCCCGCACATCATCGAGAGCGCGATCCCCGCGGCGACGAGCCCCGAGACCCAGATCGCGTCGCTCTCGAGCAGGTCGAGCAGATAGGGCTGGGACGCGTAGAACGCCCAGGTAAAGAAGCCGGCCTGCGCCGCCGAGGCGAGGATGAGCAGGCGCAGGTTGCGCTGCCGCCAGCCGAACTCGACACCGGCTTTTGCGTTGCGCCCGATCTCCGCGGGGAGCGCACCGGCCGTCACCCGGCGCGGCTCGAACCCGAGGTCCTGCATCACGACGTAGGCGACGCCGAACACGGCAAGGAGGAGCGCCGTGCGAACGAGATACGGCAGCGAGAGATCGATCTGACCGAGCAACCCCCCGCCGACGGTGCCCACGAGCATCGCTGCGCCGGTGACCTGCTGGCCACGTGCGAACACACGGTCGAGGAGCCCTCGGTACCCCGTCGCGTTCAGCGCGTCGACGAGCCACGCTTCCATCGCACCGGAGTAGAAGGTGTAGCCGAGGCCGATCCCGACGGAGACGATGGCGAACGGGACGACGCCGGCATCCACTTCGGCCAGCCCGACGTACATCAGCGTCGTGGCCGCGAGCACCAAGACCGACAGGAGGAACGAGACGCGCCGGCCGAGCGTGTCCGCGACGACCCCGGTCGGCACCTCGAACAAGACCATTCCCGCCGAGAAGGCCGCGTTGGCGACGAAGACCTCGAAGAAGGTCAGCCCTGCATCGAGCAGGAACAGCGTGTTGACGCCCCAGATGAGGGCTGCCGACAGCGTGTACAGCCCTGCGAGCGTGAAGTAGCCGGCGAGGATGCGGCGACTCGCCGGCACGGGTGCGGCAGCCTCGGACACCCCGGCAGCCTAGAGGCCTGATGCGGGTTAGAAGCACGCCCGGATGGGGGCGTGCGCGCTGCTTGGCGCAGCCCCTCCCCGCACGCACCCCTAACCCACATCAGGCCTCTGGGTGCGCTACGCGGCGGCCAGGTCGGCGAACTTCGCGTAGCGCCGCAGCCAGGACAGCTTGACCGTGCCCGTCGGCCCGTTGCGGTGCTTCGCGAGGATCACCTCGGCGATTCCCTGCTGCTCGGACTCCTCGCCGAGGTAGTACTCGTCGCGATAGATGAACATCACGAGGTCCGCGTCCTGCTCGATCGAGCCCGAATCGCGCAGGTCGGACAGGATCGGACGCTTGTCGTGGCGTTGCTCGACCGCGCGGGAGAGCTGCGACATCGCGAGGACGGGCACCTCGAGCTCGCGCGCGAGGATCTTGAGCGCGCGCGAGATCTGCGAGACCTCCTGCACGCGGCTCTCGACGTGGCGATCCGAGGCCATGAGCTGGAGGTAGTCGACGATGATGAGCCCGAGCCCCGGCTCGCGCGACTTCAGGCGCCGCGCCTTGGAGCGGAGCTCCATGATCGTCGTCATTCCGCTGTCGTCGACGTAGATCGGCGCCTTCATGAGACGATCGCAGGCCGCCGTCAGCCGCGGCCAGTCGTCCGGCGCGAGACGCCCCGAGCGCAGCCGCTGGGACTCGACCTTGGCCTCGCTGCACATCATGCGCTGCGTCACCTCGGACTTCGACATCTCGAGCGTGAACAGCGCGACGGGAATCTGGTGCCGTACGCCGAGATTGGCGGCCATGCACAGGCCAAGACCCGACTTGCCCATCGACGGCCGCGCGGCGAGGACGATCAGGTTGCCCGGCTGGAAGCCCGACGTGAGCAGATCCAGCTCCTTGTAGCCGGCGGGGATGCCCGTGATCTCGGCGCCCGCCTCGTACAGGTGCGTGATGCGCTCGAAGGTCTCCTTCAGCAAGCCCTCGATGTGGGCGAAGTCGCTCGACTCGCGCTGCTGCCCGAGCTCGAACACGATCTGCTCGGCGCGATCGACGAGGTCCGACACCTCCCCCTCGCGTTCCTGCCCCAGCCGCACGATCTCCTGTCCGGCCCGTATGAGCCCGCGCAGGGTGGACATCTCCTTGACGATGCGCGCGTAGTGCTCCACGTTCGACGCCGCCGGAACGAGTGCCGCAAGCTCCGCGACGCGGGCCTGGCCGCCTGCTGCATCGAGCTCCGCCCGCTCGTCGAGCTCGTCCACCAGCGTGATCGCATCGACCGGCTCGCCCTTCGACCAAAGCGACAGCGCAGCACGATAGACCTTCGCGTGGCTCTCCCGATAGAAGTCGGACGCGTCGAGGATCTCGCTGACGGTGCCGACGGCGACGGGAGAGAGAAGCATCGAGCCGAGGACGGACTCCTCGGCCTCGAGGTTCTGCGGCGGGACGAGCGCGCTGAGGCGCTGCCCGACCCGCTCGATCTCGACATGCGTCACGACGCGGGAGTCAAGCCGTCCTCAACGGCCACGTCCAACCGGAGCACAAGAAACTCCCGTGCAGGGAGAACGGAACATACGTTCCGAGGTTATCCCCGCCGGCGGACGTCCTGTCGACAGGACGGACGAAGTTGTCCACCCGGAAACACGCGCAGCGTGCGCGAACTTCCCGGTGTTATCGACAGGCGTGTGGACAGGCTATGACGCCGCGTCGGCGATCACGAGCGGCCGCAGGAGCCGTGCAGGGCCCACCGCGCCCGACGACGGCGTGAGGTGCAGCCCGGCGGGCCGCGACGATCAGGCAGCTGCCGGCGGGTCGTGCTCTTCGGTGTCGGGGGCATCGGGCTCGGCGTCCTCGTCGACGTCCTCCTCCGTATCCGCCTCCTCGAGCACTTCGGCGATCGCGGTTTCGGCGTCGACGTGCTCGGCATCCGCTTCCTGTTCAGCTGCGGCCCGAGCCTCCGCCTCGGCGGCTTCGAGCGCAGCCAGCTCCTCCTCGGGCGGGAGCTCCCCGCCTTCGGGAACGACCAGCGTCTTGACCTCGACCTGCACGTCCTGGAAGAGCTCGATCGGCACCGAGTAGCGCCCGATCCGCTTGAGCGGGTCGATCGCGATCTTGCGGCGGTCCACGCGGACCTTGCGCGCACGCCAGATCTCGTCGGCGACGTCAGAAGGTGTGACCGAGCCGAAGAGCGAGCCGGTCGGCCCCGCCTTCACCTCGAAACGCAGGACCGTCTTCGAGAGGAGCTCGGCGATCTCGTGTGCCTGCTCGGCCGTACGCGCCTCGTGCCTCGCCCGCTCGGCGTCGACCCGATGCAGTTCGGCCACGCGGGCAGGCGTCGCATTCTCGGCGAGGCGGCGCGGCAGAAGGTAGTTGCGCGCATACCCGCGCGCGACGTCCACCACTTCGCCCCGAAGCCCGAGCTTCTCGACGTCCTTCAGAAGAATGACCTGCACTATGCGCTCCTCCGAGGCCCGCTCGCGCGAATCTCGGACGCGCGAGGATCTTCAGAGGCGCCCCGGTGGCCGCTGCGTGCTCGCTTCATCATCGCCGCCTCAGCCCACGTATGGAAGAAGGGCCATCTCTCGCGCACGCTTCACGGCAGCGGCGACCTGGATCTGATGCCGGCGGCACGCGCCCGTGATGCGACGCGATCGGATCTTCCCCTTCTCCGAGATGTAGCGACGCAGCTGGGCGAGGTTCTTGTAGTCGATCTCCTGAACCTTGTCGCGGCAGAAGTGGCAGCTCTTGCGCTTGCCCGGCGCTGTCGCCGGCCCCGTGCGGCGGCGTGGTTGCTGTTTCTTGGGTGCCATCGATGCTCCTAGAACGGGATGTCGTCGTCGGTAGGAGAGGTCGGGAAGTCGGCGCCGCCCGCGCCGGCGGTCGCGCCGGCAGGCACGTACGAGGACTCGCCGTCCTGGCGTCCGCCGAGGAACTGGACGCTCTCGGCGATGACCTCGACGGCCTGGCGCTTCGCGCCGTCCTGCGCCTCCCACTCGCGCCACTCGAGGCGGCCGTCGATCGCCACGGGGCGGCCCTTGGCGAGGTACTGGGCGCAGTTCTCGCCCTGCTGGCCCCAGACCGTGATGTCGAAGTAGTTGGGCTTGTCCGTCCACTGTCCGGACTCGTCCTTGCGACGGGTGTTCACCGCGAGACGCAGCGAGCAGACGGCGGTGCCGGACGGCGTGTGCCGGAGCTCGGGATCGCGGGTGAGGTTCCCGACGAGAACGACGCGGTTGATGCTGGCAGCCATGACCTACCCCTCCTCTTCTGTGACGTCGGACGCTATGTCTGCATCCTCGCGCGTTGGAGCGCCGACCGCTACCGGCCGAACGGGACTCCCCTGGATCCGACGTGTCGCCATGTGACGCATCACGCCGTCGTCGATGCGAAGGACACGAGATACCTCGTCGAGCGTCCCTGCGTCGCAGGTGAAGTGGAGGAGGTGATAGCTCCCGTCACCCTTGTGGCCGATCTCGTAGGCGAGCTTGCGCCGGCCCCACACGTCGTGGAGATCCCAGGTACCTCCGCCCGACTCGACCTGCTCGCGCGCGCGCGCGACGATCTCGCCCTGGCGGTCGTCGTCCAGGTCGGGGTCGAGCAGCAGCAGAATCTCGTATTCGCTCACGTTCCCGATCTCCTTCCCTCGGTCTGAATCGGCCTCACCGGTCGGGTGCCGCCGGGAACGGACGGCGCCATGGTGCGGCAGGAAGCTGTGAGATCGTACCAGCACTCGCTCTGGCAGCCGCGGTACCATCGCCCCGTGCGCAAGCTCTTGAAGCTCGCCCTCCTCGCGCTCGGCATCCGCGCGCTCCTGCGCCGGCGCAAGAGCAGGCACGACCAGGATGTCGCGA
>JBGSXQ010000318.1:0-2632 GCA_041751315.1 Gaiellaceae bacterium
CGCTCGCGCGCAGGCGGTGCTCGCGACTACGGGCGCCGAAGCCGTGATGGTCGGCCGCGGCGCGCAAGGGAATCCGTGGGCGCTGCGCGAGATCGTCGACGGCGGCGACGCCGAGCCGTCGCGCGAGGAGGTCGCAGCCGAGCTCATCCTGTTCGTGCGCGAGACCGTCCGCGAGCTGGGCGAGCGCCGGGCATCCGGATTTCTGAAGAAGTTCTACGGCTGGTACCTGGGCGGAGGCCGCTTCCCCAAGGAGTTCAAGCAAGAGCTGGTGCAGCTCGACTCGACCGAGGAGATCGAGCGCAGGCTCTTCGCGGCCGCTCCCGGCGCACATGAGATCGTCGAGCGGCTCGAGGCCGAGATCCCCTCCGGAGCAGAGCTCACGCTCGAGCTCCCCGTTTCGATCTACGGCGGAGGCTGACGCGCTACAGCCACGTGATGCCGAACCGCTCCGACGCACGGGCGTACGCTTCCGACCCGATCGTCCCGGCTCGTTCAGCTTCAGATAGCTCTCGGAAGAAGCCCTCGAAGCCGGCCGGAGAGAGCATCGTAAGGAATCTGCCGGCGCGCGGGACGACTCGACGATGCGCGTGAGGCACGCCGCGCGGAGCAAAAACCGTTGCACCAGGACCGACGTCGAACTGATCGCCTCCGACCTGGAAGACGTGCTCACCCTCGACGACGTAGAAGAGCTCGTCCTCGTGCGTGTGGACGTGGAGAGGCGTGTCGAGCGGGGCCACCTCCTCGATGATCGTGAAGGCGCCGCCGGTCGTCTCGGCGTCGGCCTTGACGAGGAACTCGGCGTCGCTGAACCGCAGCTGCTCACCACCTCCGTCGTCGAGCGCGTATCCGTGAGGAGCGTCGCTCACGTCGCGGCAACCACGAAGAGACCGATCGCCGGGGAGTCCGGGGTCACGCGTTCAGCTCCCAGACGAGCCGGAGGCCTTCGAGCGTCAGGAACGGATCGACCTGACGGATCGTCTCCGAGTGCGGTGCGACGAGATCCGCGAGACCACCGGTCGCGATCGCCGGCGCGTCCGCGTCGAGCTCGCCGCGAATTCGACCCACGATTCCGTCCACCTGGCCGGCGAAGCCGTACACGAGCCCCGACTGTAGCCCGGCGACGGTCGTCTTGCCGATCACCGACTCCGGCGCCGTGTAGTCCACCTTCACGAGCCGTGCCGCGCGCGCGAAGAGCGCGTCCATCGAGATCTCGATCCCCGGCGCGAGAACGCCGCCCACGTACGCGCCCTCCTGCGAGACGACGTCGAAGTTCGTGGACGTCCCGAAATCGACGACGATCACGGGCGCTCCGTAGCGCTCTCGCGCTGCGAGCGAATTCGCGATGCGATCGGGCCCCACCTCGCGTGGGTCGTCGTAGCGGATCGGGATCCCGGTCTTCACGCCAGGCCCGACCACGAGCAGCGGCGCGTGCGCCCACTTCGACGCAAGCGCCTCCCACTCTCGGACGAGCACGGGTACGGTCGATCCGAGGCAGATTCCCTCGAGGCTCTCGAAGTCGAGCAGCCCGCCGAGAAGAACCCCGAGCTCGTCCGCCGTGCTCGAGCGCTCCGTAGCGAGCCGCCAATGGTCGACGAGCTCGCCGTCGCGATAGAGACCCAGCGCGGTCTGCGTGTTGCCGACGTCGACGGTGAGGAGCACCGCGCAAGTGAATCAGAGCGCCGCGCCCCCGGTGGGGTTGTCACATACGCCACGAGCTTGTTAGAGTCGGCGGCGGTGTTCAGTCGGCGTAGTCGCGATCTACGAGGGCCGACAATCGCAATCGTGATCGCCGGTGTCGTGGCGGCAGCAGTCGCAGCCGTTATCGCGGCTCGCAGACACAGTCGAAGGAAAGGAGCGGCGATGGCAGACGCCAAAGCGCTCGTACGACGCGTTCTCGAGGAGCCCTGGACGGGCAACTGGGACGTGATCGAAGAGTTCGTCGCCGAGACGTACGTCGGCTACGACCCCTCGCAACCTGAGCCGATCCGCGGTCGGGACGGCCTCAGGGCGAACTTCCAGCAGTACCTCGACGCGTTCTCGGACGCTCGGATCACGGTCGAGGATCAGATCGCCGAAGGCGACCGGGTGGCGACTCGCTGGACAGGGCGGGGGACGCACACCGGCGAGATCGCCGGGATCTCGGCCAGCGGGAAGGACATCACGGTGTCGGGTCTCACGATCTCCCGCCTCGACGACGGGCTGATCGTCGAGGAGTGGACGACGTGGGACACGCTGGGCATGCTCGTCCAGATCGGCGCGATCGCCGAACCGGCACGCGCCTGAGCGCAGCAGGGCATCTTCACTCGGCGGCGAATACGTGTTGCCGCCGAGCGAAGATGTCGGGCTTCTTCACGTCACAGCACATGCCTTGCGCCGAGTGCGGCGCGTCGGTTCGCACGCGCGAGCGGCACACGTGCGACCCCGAGCGACGCCTCGAATACCAGCTCTTCCAGCTCCGTGACGAGGTGGTGACGTTCGATCAGGGCCTGAGCGGGTATCTCACATCACCGGAAGGCCGCTTCGCGCAGTGGCTCGCGGAGCGCGACCGCCCGTAGGTGCCGGGCAGGGCGGGCCAGCACGCGGCACGACTCGCGCCTACGACGGGTCATCGTCGCCGGTGAGCGGCTGCCCG
>JBGSXQ010000319.1:0-3410 GCA_041751315.1 Gaiellaceae bacterium
TCATGCCTTCGTCCGGCTCGTCGGCGATCTCGCGCATGCGCGCCGATGCCGCAAGGACTCGCGCCGCGGCAGCCGACACCGTGTCTCCCGCGAGCTCCTCGGCACGCCGGAGCCGCTCGCGAACGAGCTCGCCTTGACCGCGGTCCCAGGCGACGTACGAGAGCAAGATCTCGGCATCGGCCGCCGACTCCCTGTCGCCGGCGGCGAGGAGCGCGTCGCGCGCCGACTCGAGCGCTTGCTCACGCCTGTCCTCGTCGTAGGCATGGTGGAGCGCGCGAGCTTCGCGAAACAGGAGGTCGGGTCGCTCCGCGTCGTCATTGGGCCAGAGCCCGAGCGCATCCCCGTAGAGCGCTGCGGCGGCCGAGTGGTTGTTCAGACCCGACGCTCGATCGCCGGCCTCGCGAAGTGCGAGGCGAGCGCGGTCGATGAGCTCGTTGTCGTCGGCACCACTGGCGCGCGCGAGGTCGAGTGCAGATCGCCAGTGGTACGCGCGCATCTCCGCGTGATCCTCCGGCCGGCCCAGCGACTCGATCCATTCGGCGACCCGATGGTGCTTCGTCGCACGCTCGGCACGGGGAATCTGGCCGTTCGCGACGGCGCGTACGAGCGCGTGCGCGAACGCAAGCTCGCTCTGGCCCTCGACGGACGAGCGCCGCTGTCGGCGGACGAAGCCCTTTCGCTCGAGCGAGTGGAACGTCGCCGTGGTGTCGTCCTCGTTGCGTCCGAGAGCCTGTGTCCAGAACACCTTGCCGACGACCGCCGCATCGAGCATGAGGGCCTTCTCGTCGGAGCTCAGGCCGTCGAGGCGGGCGGCGATGATGCCCTGGAGCGTCTCCGGCAGCGCGAGCTCGTCCGCCGATCCGCGCTCGAGGTACAGCTCGGCGAACTGCTCCGCGTAGAGAGGATTCCCGCCTGCACGGTCGAGGAGCGCCGCCTGGGTCTCGGCCGGCAGAACCGGCGTTCTGAGGACGCCACCAAGGAGTTGCGCCGTCTCCTCGTTCGTCAGCGGCGCGAGCGCGAGGGTCGTCGCGTTGAGCTTGCCGCCTCCCCACCCCGGGCGGCGTTCGAGGAGCTCGGGACGGGCCGTCGCGACGACGAGCAGCGGCACGTCCGTGATCCAGTCGACGAGCTCGTCGACGAAGTCGAGCAGCGCTTCGTCCGCCCAGTGCAGGTCCTCGAAGACGAGGACCAGGGGGCGCTGCTCCGCCATCCCTTCGAGGAAGCGGCGCCACGCCGAGAAGGCCTCGCTACGGCGGTTTCCGCCGAGCTCCGTCTCTTCCGCGAGGCCGGCGAGCGCGAGGAGATGCGACTCGACCCAGCTCGCGTCCTCATCGGGGAGTGTGTCCGCGGCAACGCGGCGCAGCTTCTCTGCGACATCTGACGGCGCGTCCTGCTCGGAGATTCCCGCCTGCGCCTTCACGATCTCCGCGAGCGCCCACAGCGTTACCCCGTCGCCGTAGGCGAGGCAGCGGCCCTGGCGCCAGGTGATCAGCTCGGGATCGGCCTCGACGATCTGCGACAGCTCGTAGACGAGGCGGCTCTTTCCGATTCCCGGCACCCCGACGAGGGTGATGAGCTGAGGCGTTCGAGCATGGCGGGCGCGATCGAAGGCGTCCTCGACCACGGCGACTTCGCGCGCGCGTCCGACGAGCTCGGAGCGTGCTTCGTGCGCGACGTCGACGCCAAGGCGTGAGTGCGCCGCGGTCGCTTGCCAGACCGCGATCGGCTCGGTCTTCCCTTTCGCAGCGACAGGGTCGGCCTCCTCGAAGTCGATCGCCTGCCGGGTCGCGCGGTACGTGCTCTCATCGACGATCACGCCGTTGACGGGGGCGGCTGACTGGAGGCGGGCTGCCGTGTTGACCACATCGCCCGAAGCCATGCCTTCACCCGCGTCGGGTCGTGCGTCGAGGGAGACGAGCGCCTCGCCCGTGGTGATCCCGACGCGCAGCTCGAGCCCTTCCTCGACGGCGAAGTCGCGGATCGCGAGCGCTGCGCGGACAGCGCGCTCCGGGTCGTCCTCGTGCGCGGTCGGGGCGCCGAAGAGCGCCATCACCGCATCTCCGATGAACTTCTCCACCGTCCCGCCGTGGCGCTCGAGCTCCGCACGAACGCGCTCGTGGTATGGACGCAGGATCGCCTCGACGTCCTCGGGATCCATCGACTCGGCCTGCGCTGTGAAGCCAACGAGGTCGCAGAAGACGACCGTCACGACCTTGCGCTCGCGCCGCGGGGAGCTCACCCCGTCGCCTCTCTCGCGAGCAGACGCTCACCACGCTCGACGAACAGGACGGCGCCGATGGGGCGATAGAAGTCGAGGGCTCGTGCAAGCTCGACCTCGCCCTCGCCGCGACGTCCCTCGGAGAAGAGCTGCTCGGCGAAGCGCAGCCTCGCTTCGGCCTCGAAGAGCACGAGGTTCGCTTCGCCGTACAGGCGAGCTGCCTGCTCGAACTCTCCGTCGAGCACCGCGAGCATCGCGTCTCGACCGGGACTCGGAGAGACGCGCTCGAGCACGCCGTGGACGACCGCCGACTCGCCGAGCTCGAAGGCCAGCTCCGGAAGCATCCACGGCCGCGCGTAGGGATCCTGCTGCAAGAGCGGCAACGCCTCGGCGAAGAGCGCTCGCGCGTGGGTGACGTCGCCGATCTGCACTCGCGCCCACGAACTGCGGACGAGGGCAGGGACCATGCCCTGTGGATCGGCCCGGGCCTCGCGACCCAGTTCGAGGGCGCGGTCGAAGTCGGCGAGCGCGCGCTCGCGATCGCCGCGAGCTAGACGGATACAGCCCCGGATGAGCCGCGTGGGCCCTTCGAGGAGGTGCGGCGATCCGGCCTCGCACTCCTTGATGAAACGGTTCGCCTTCTCGAGCGACTCGTCCCACTCACCGATCATCCAGGTGCCGACGACGTGATTTCCGCGGAGGAAGCGGAGCATCTCGACGTCACCGAAGCGCTCGGCATACTCGATCGCCTCGCGCTGGAGCGACTCGGTATATCGCACGTCGACCGTGTCGAGCGGTACGGCGAGGTTGTTGAGCACACCTGTGATCAGCGGCGAGTTGATCGAGCGCGCGATCTCGATTGCATGCGCGAGATCGTCACGACCTGTCGTGTCCGACATGAACTCCTTCGCGGAGCCGATCGTCGTGAGCGCGTGGATGCGGATCTCGTCCAGGCCCAGAAGCTCGGCGAGCTCGAGCGCCACGCGCGCCTGCTCCAGGCCCCGCTCGCGTTCCCCGGCGAGCATGCGATGCCGTGCCGACCAGGAGAGGACGCGCGCGACCTCGCGCGACGGCTCTGCACCGCTGACGAGGCTCTCGGCGCGCTCGAGGTGCGGAAACACTTCGCTCAGCGACCCGCGCAGCCAGTAGAGACGCCCGAGAAGCGCCTCCGCCTCGGCTGCGGCCGTCCGGT
>JBGSXQ010000320.1:0-5247 GCA_041751315.1 Gaiellaceae bacterium
GGTCGCGCTCGTGCCCGCACGCGCGGGCTCCGAGCGCGTCCCGCACAAGAACGTCCGCCCGCTCGCCGGGCATCCGCTCATCGCCTATGCGATCGAGACAGCCCTGCAAAGTGGCGTCTTCGAGCGCGTTGTCGTGTCGACCGATTCGGAGGAGATCGCGGACGTCGCGCGCTGGTACGGCGCGGACGTGCCGTTCCTGCGCCCCCCTGAGTACGCGACGGCGACGTCTCCGGACATCGAGTGGCTCGCGCACACGCTCGAGCACCTCGAGGAGCGCTACGACCTCTTCGCGCTCGTGCGCGCGACAAACCCCTTCCGCGGCCCCGACGTCGTCCGCCGCGGCTTCGAGCAGCTTCTCGCGACGCCGGCGGCCGACTCGCTGCGCGCCGTCGAGCTCGTGAAACAGCATCCGGGGAAGATGTGGCAGCTCGCGGACGACGGCCGGACGATGGTGCCGCTCCTCGACCAGTCGCACCTCGACGTCGCCTGGCACGCGGGGCAGTACCAGGCGCTGCCGCAGGTATACGTCCAGAACAGCGCGCTCGAGATCGCGTGGACACGCGTCGTGACCGAGACGCGAACCCGCGAGGGCCGCGTCGTCGCGCCCTTTCTCACGCACGGGCTCGAGGGATTCAACGTGGACGACGAAGAGGACTGGGAGCGCGCCGAGCGCCTCGTCGCGAGCGGGGAAGCGGCGCTCACGGAGGTCGGGCAGCCTCCGTATGCTCCTGCGACGTGAGGATCGCCTCCCTGGAGACGCTCTACTGCGACGCGGGCTGGCGTCCCTGGATCTTCCTCAAGGCCACGACGGACGACGGGCTCGTCGGCTGGGCGGAGATCACGGACTCGCACGGCTCGCCGCGTGGGCTCGCCGGGGTCGTCGATGACCTCTCCCCGCTCGTGGTAGGACGCGACCCGCGGCCGGTCGAGGCGATCTACTGGGATCTCTACCGCTCCACGCGCCAGAGCCCCGGCTCGATCATCGCGAAGGCGCTCGCGGGGATCGAGAACGCGCTCCTCGACATCAAGGCGAGGGCGCTCGGCATCCCGGTGTACGAGCTCTTCGGCGGGCCGACGCGAGAGTCGATCCCGGTGTACTGGTCGCACTGTGGGACGACACGGGCTCGGGCCTTCGAGGTCACGGGCACCTCGAAGCTCGCCTCGTACGAGGACGTCGCTGCACTCGGGCGTGAGGTCGTGGAGGCCGGCTACGGAGCGTTCAAGACAAACGTCGTCGTGCCGGGAGACGCGCCGCGCGTCCTGATGCCCGGGTTCGACGAGGGCGGCGGGACGCTGCGCGCCGAGGAGATCGCGGACTCGCTCGTCAGGCTGCTCGAGGCGTTTGCCGAGGGAACGGGCGGCAGGGCGCGTCCGATCGTCGACCTGAACTTCAACCTCGAGCCCGAGGGCGTCGTTCGCGTGGCGCGGGCGCTCGAGGGCTTCGATCTGCTGTGGCTCGAGGTCGACCTCTTCGACGCCGGGGCGCTTGCGCACGTCCGTCACGTCGCGCCGATGCCGATCTGCTCCGGCGAGAACCTCTACGGGAGCCGCGACTTCCGGCCGTACCTCGAGGCCGGCGGGATGGATGTCGCCTCCGTGGACGTCATCTGGAACGGCTTCCACCAGGCGAAGAAGATCGCCGACCTCGCCGAGACGTTCGAGGTCAACTGCGCGCCTCACAACTACTACTCGCACCTCGCGACCTTCATCGCCGCGCAGTGGTGCGCCGTGATCCCGAACGCGCGGATCCTCGAGTACGACGTCGACGACGTCCCGTGGCGCGACGAGCTCGTGTCCGCGATACCGCAGATCTCGGCCGGCGAGCTCCGGATTCCGGAAGGGCCGGGCTGGGGCGTGGAGCTGAACGAGGACGTGCTCGCCGCGCACCCGTGGCCGGCCGCGTAGGCGCGATCAGTCCCAGTACGACGAGAGCGCGCTGAAGCGGCGCTTGAGCGAGAGCGGCAGGCGGTCGTGGCGCCTTCCGAGCTGCATCCCGGTGAACTTCGCGAGCTCGTACGCGGCTGCGTACGGGATCCAGAGGCGCTGCCCCGTTCCCCAGAGCCACGCCACCTCTCCCTTCGCGTAGCGCGCGCCCGCTCGGCGCAGCGCCATCGAGCCCGAGCCTCCGGCTGCGTACGAGCGCTCGGCCGAGACGCCCGAGTCGAAGAAGCGCCTGAAGGCGTCGGCGATCGAATAGCTGTGGGAGTGGTGGACGGCCGCGTCTGCCACGTACTCGAGCTCGTAGCCCGCGCGGAGGGCGCGACGTGACCACTCCTGGTCCTCGCTCATGATCAGGTCGTCGGCGAAGTGGAGCTCCTCCCAGATCGCTCGCGGCATTGCCGAGTTGACGTTCGAGAAGAGCGTCTGCTCGAAGTCGGGCTCGTCTCCACTTGCGACTTGCACGCGGGAGTGAGGGCCGTACAGGAAGTCGAGGAAGTAGCGCTCGGGGGGCGTCGCGTCGTGGTGCGGAAGCTGTCTGCCGTACGCGCCTGCGACGTTCTCTCGCGCGAGTGGCTCGACGAGCCGCGCGAGCCAGTGCTCGTCGGCCGCGAAGGCGTCCTGGCTCGTGAACGCCAGGATGTCGCCCGTCGCGAGGCTCGCTCCGAGGTTGCGGGTTCGTCCGTGGCCGAACTCCGACGGCGGGATCTCGTGCACGCATGCTCCGTTTCGGCGCGCAACCTCCGCGCTCCCGTCGCTCGAGCCGGAGTCGACGACGACCACCTCGACCTCGTCCGCGATCTCCTGTCGGCCGATGGCCGTCAGACAGCGGACGAGATCCGCTCCGCCGTCCCTGACGGGGATGACGACGGAGATCACGCGGGCACTGCGACGACCACGAACTGGTACGCGAACAGAGACGGTCGGAGCCGCCCGACCGCGTGTGCCGCCCGCTCGGTCGCTGCAGCACGGAGCACTGGAAGGGGCACGGTGAAGTCGAAGACCTCGATGCGATACCCCGCGCGTTCGAGGGTCTCGACGAGCGTGGCGCGGGTGAACAGGTGCGTGTGCGTGCGGTCGAGGATCCCGCGCTCCGTATAGCGCCAGCGGCCTGCGAGGAGACCGAGGCGCATCGCCCAGTTGGCGACGTTCGGCGTCGTAAGGACGACGCGTCCCTCTGCGCGAAGCAGGGGACGCACGCGCGCGAGAAAGGCGCCAGGGTCGCGCAGGTGCTCGACGAGGTCGCCGCAGAGAACGACGTCGAAGGAGGCAGGCGCGAAGGGGAGCTCCATCGTCTCGACGTCGCCCACGAGCACCTCGGCACACACCTCCCGGGCGGCTTCAGCGGCGTCGGCATCGAGCTCGAGACCTATGACGGTGCAGCCCGCAGCCACGAGCGGGCGCGCGAGGTAGCCGCTCGAGCAGCCCACGTCGAGGACGTGCTTGTGTCGGCCGACGAGCTCGAGGAGCTTCGCGTGCCCGCTGTGTGCGTGCTCGTTCAGCGGCACGTACGCAGGCTCGGCCACGGATGTCATTGCAGCGTCTCGCGCCGAAGCGGCATCGTCAGCAGCGCGAGGAAGAACGATGCGAAGACGATCTGGATTCCGAGCCCGAGCATGGTCACGAGCAGCGCCGTCTCGTAGATCCGGCCCAGCTCTCCGAATCCGTCTACCGCCCACTCCACGCCGACTGCGACGAGCCCTCCGAGGCCGACGAGGGCAAGCACGCCTCCGGCGAGCAACCCGTGCTCGAGCCGCACGCCCCGTCCGAGGCGATCGAGGAGCGGATCTCGCTCGCCGATGCGCTCTCGCGCGTATGTCCGCGCGAAGACGCCGAGCTGGATCACCTGAGCTCCGATCAGTGTGAGCGCCACGAAGCCGAGCATCGTGTGGATCTGCCACGTACGCCCGAAGACGTCGACAGGCCCCGTCGCGAGGACGAGCATGCCGGCGATTCCGAGCAGGAGCAGCAGCACCCCGGGGACGAGGTAGAGCCAGCTCGGGCTGTACAGCAGCATGAAGCGCACGTGGCGCCAGGCGTCGCCGAAGCGATTCAGCTTCGACTCGCCGACGCGTGGGTAGTAGTCGATCGGGATCTCGCTCACGATCAACCCGCGCCGGTACGCCTTGAACACCATCTCGGACGCGAACTCCATGCCCGTCGAGTGGAGGTCGAGCGCAGGGAGCGCGTCGCGCCGGATCGCACGCATCCCGCAATGCGCGTCCGAGACCTTCACGCCGAAGAGGAGGTTGAGCATCCCCGTGAGGATCGGGTTGCCGACGAAGCGGTTCAGGAACGGCATCGCGTCGCCGTGGATGGTCCCCTCGAAACGTGAGCCGATCACGAGGTCGTCGCCGGCCTCGAGCTTGTCGACGAACGGGGCGAGCTCCTGCAGTGGGTACGTCTCGTCCGCGTCGCCCATCACGACGTAGTCGCCGCGCGCCTCGGCGAGGCCGGCGAGGTAGGCGCTCCCGTAGCCGCGCCTCTGCTCGGTGACGACGCGCGCACCGTGCGCCGCCGCGACCTCGGCCGACCGATCCGTCGACGCGTTGTCGACGACGATCACCTCACCGGGGCGCTCGGCCCGACGTATTCCCTCGAGTGCCTGCTCGACCACCCTTCCGACGGCCTCTTCCTCGTTCAGGCAGGGAATGACCACGGAGATCTGCGGAGAGGGGGTCGCCACCGGGCTTCGACGCTAGCAAGCCCGTCCGCCGTCTCCCCGTTCGTTACCGTGCCCCCGGCGTGCCGGAGCTCGCGTTCATCATGAAGGCCGACGTCGATGCCGTCCGTTCCGCGGATGCCGACCCCGACGCGCGTCTCGCACTCCTCGCCGACGTTTTCCGCCTGAACGCGCTCGTCGCCGTGAAGCAGGCCGGCTCGGGACATCTCGGGTCGAGCTTCAGCGCGCTCGACATCGTCGTTCATCTCCTGTACGAGCAGCTGAACGTCGCAGACGTCGGGTTCGACAGCCCAGACCGCGACGTCTTCTTCTCGTCGAAGGGGCACGACGTACCCGGTCTGTATGCGGCGCTCCACGGGCTCGGGGTGCTGCCCACGGAGCGGCTCGCACGACTCCGGCGACTCGGAGGGCTCGACGGGCATCCGGACGTCGGCGTGCCGGGCATCGAGGCGAACTCGGGCTCGCTCGGGATGGGGATCTCGAAGGGCCGCGGGATCGCGTGGGGAAAGCGTCGGGCCGGCCGCGGTGGAGTCGTCGCCGTGATGACGGGCGACGGCGAGCTCCAGGAGGGGCAGAACTGGGAGGCCCTCCAGGGGGCGGCCCACGACCGCCTCGGCGGCCTCTGG
>JBGSXQ010000321.1:0-3911 GCA_041751315.1 Gaiellaceae bacterium
CGAGCAGTACGAGGCGCGCTGCCGCGACTGCCACGAGGCGGGTGTCGGAGCGGCGCTCGTCGCCGCCTAGAAGCGCTTACGCGGCGCGGCAGTCCGCGCACGAGCCGTGGAGCACGACGTCGTGCTGGTCGAGCTCGAATCCGCGATCACCGGCCACTCGCGTAAGCGCGCGCTCGAGCGGGGCGTCGTCGAACGGCACGACCTTGCCGCAGCCTCCGCACACGAGGTGATGATGATGCTCTCCACCCGGCAGCGCCGGTTCGAAGCGCGTCACGCCGTCGGCAAGGTCGACGCGATGCACGAGGCGAAGCTCTGCGAGCTGGTCGAGCGCGCGGTAGACACTCGCGATCCCCACCGCACGGCCGTCGGCGCGAAGCCCGTCGAACAGCTCTTGCGCGGAGACGCAGCAGTCGCGGCCCGACAGGTAGTCGATCACCGCATTTCGCGCCCCGCCTGAGCGCGAGCCGACGCGCTCGAGCTCCGAGCGCGCGTGCGCGTGCCATGCGGTGAGCTGCGCGACCATCATTAGATGATATCGACTCTCAAAGCTGGTACGATCGCCGCATATGCGATCGAGAATCGTTCCCACTCTCGCGCTCGCGGCGCTCATGGCAGGCGCGGGCGGTTGCGGCGGCTCTGAGAGCGTCGGTGGGGGTAAGGCCGTCGTCGCGGCCTTCTACCCGATCGCCTTCGCAGTCGAGCGCGTGGCGCCCGACGCCAGTGTTACCAACGTCACGCCGGCAGGAGCCGAGCCGCACGACCTCGAGTTCACGGCCCGCGATGTGGAGGGTGTCGGAGAGGCCGATCTCGTCTTCTACCTCGGAAACGGTTTCATGCCGGCGCTCGAGTCGGCCGTGAAGGGCAAGCACACCGCCTTCGATCTCCTCGAGGGGTTCGAGCTCTTCGACGGGGGCGAAGAGCACGGGGACGATGAGCAGGTGGACGGCCGGGAGGGGCTCGACCCACATGTCTGGCTCGATCCCATGCGCTACGCCACCATGGCCGAGCGCATCGCCGACGAGCTCGGGACTCCCGAGGCTGCCGACGGCTTCGTCGTCGAGCTCGAGGAGCTCGACGCGGAGTTCCGTGCCGGTCTCGAGACGTGCGCGCGCCGGACGATCGTGACGAGCCACGCCGCGTTCGCGTACCTCGCGGACGCATACGCGCTCGAGCAGATCGCGCTCACCGGCGTCTCGCCCGCGGCAGAGCCGAGCGCGAAGGCGATCGAGGAGCTCGTCGAAGAGATCGAGGAGGAGGGCGCGACGACCGTGTTCTTCGAGACGCTCGTGTCACCGAAGCTCGCGGAGACCGTCGCACGGGAAGCCGGAGCGACCACGGCGGTGCTGAATCCCCTCGAGGGCCTGACGGAGGACGAGATCGACGCGGGCGCTGACTACTTCAGCGTCATGCGCGACAATCTCGACGCTCTGCGAACGGCCCTCGGATGCAGCTAGCCCTCGAACTCGAAGACCTCGCTTTCCGGTACGAGCGCGGTGAGCTCGTCCTCGCCGACGTGAGTATGACGGTCGCGCCCGGTGAGTTCGTTGCGATCGCCGGGCCCAACGGCGGCGGGAAGACGACCTTGCTCCGCATCGCGCTCGGCCTGGAGCGCCCGACCGCCGGAGTCGCGCGCCTCTACGGCGAGCCTGCAGCGTCGTTTTCTCGACGACGCCTCCTCGGCTACCTCCCGCAGCGAGCGCAGCTCGGAATCGAGGCGCCCGCGACTGTGCGCGAGGTCGTCTCCGCAGGGCGGGTCGCCGCCAGCAAGCTCGTCGGACGGATGCGCGCACGCGACCGTGAGCTCGTCGACGAGGCGATCGAGCGTGTCGGGCTCACGAGCCGTGCCGGTGCGCCGATCAGGACGCTTTCGGGCGGGATGCAGCAGCGTGCGTTCATCGCGAAGGCGCTCGCGGGCGAGCCGTCGCTCCTCGCGCTCGACGAGCCGACGACGGGCGTGGACGCGGAATCCCAGGACGCCCTCGGCGAGCTGCTCGCACATCTGCACTCCGAGCTCGGCGTGACGATCCTCTACGTCTCGCACGAGTTCGGCGCGGTCGAGCATCATGTGCAGCGGCTCGTACTCGTGCGACGCTCGATCATCTTCGACGGCCCACCGCACGAGCTCGCGGGCATGTGGCACGACCCGTCGCACACGCATGTTTGAGTCGGAGTTCATGCGCCTTGCCTTCGCGGTCGGCGCGATCGTCGGCGTGCTCGCGCCCACCGTCGGGTTCTTCCTCGTTCAGCGCCGGATGAGCCTCATCGGTGACGGGATCGGGCACGCTGCGTTCGCCGGCGTCGCTCTCGGAGTGCTGCTCGACATCTCCCCCGTGCTCACGGCCCTCGGCGCGGCCGTGGTGGGCGCTGTCGCGATCGAGTGGCTACGCGCCCGCCGCGGCGCGGCGGGGGACCAGGCGCTCGCACTCGTCTTCTATACGGGGATCGCCGCCGGGGTGGTGCTCATCTCGATCGCAGGATCGCTCAACGTCAACCTCTTCTCGTATCTCTTCGGCTCGATCCTCACCGTGACCCGAGGGGATCTTGCGCTGATGGTGGTCTTCGGCGCAGTCGCGCTCGGCCTGATCGCGCTCTTCTACCGGGCGTTGTGTGCTGCGGTGCTCGACGAGGAAGGAGCGCGCGTCGCGGGGTTGCCGATCGGTGCGCTCAACGTGCTCGTTGCGGTGCTCGCGGCGCTCACGATCGCGCTCTCCATGCAGATCGTCGGGATCCTGCTGATCGCCGCGCTCATGGTTCTTCCGGTCACCGCGGCCACCCGGATCGCGTGGAGCATGCGATCCACCCTGTTCCTCTCGGCCGGGATCGGCCTCGCCTCCGTCCTGGCTGGGCTCACCGCCTCGTATCACGCGAACATCCCGCCGGGCGGGACGATCGTGCTCGTCGCTGCAGCGTGCGTGCTTGCGGCAATGGCCGTCGACGGGCTGCGTCGCAGCACATAGCGCTCAGTGCGTATGACCGTGCTCGAGGTCGGCGGGATCGATGCGCGTCGCGAGGAAGGCAGCTAGCCCGGTCGTGACGGGGACGGCCGCGACGAGGCCGATCGAGCCGACCATCGTGGCGACGATCTCGGCTGCGACGACCTCCGAGGTCGCCGCACCCCGAAAGCTCCAGCCTCCGAGGCTGAAGATGAGAAGGATCGGCAGCGAGGCGCCGGCGTACGCGAGCACGAGCGTGTACGTAGCTCGATCGTCACGGACTGGCAGCGGGTCCGAGAGCGGCGAGCGGTTGTCAGCTCGTACCGAGCACCGTAGTCTCCGACGCCATGGCGCGCACGACGCTCGACGAGATGCTCGCCGACGCCCGCAGCCGGCTCGAACGGCTCGGCCCGGAGGACGCGCTCGCCGCGCAGGAGGCAGGAGCCCTGATCGTCGACACTCGGTCGAGCGAGGAGCGCCGGCGGGTCGGCGTGATCCCCGGATCGCTGCACATTCCTCTCTCCGTGCTCGAGTGGCGTCTCGACCCGGACATGGATCCCGCGTTCCACAATCGCCACGTGGAGGGCCTCGACCAGTGGCTCGTCCTCGTCTGCGAGCACGGTTGCTCGACGAGCCTGGCCGCGGCCAGGCTGCACGAGCTGGGATTCCATCGCGCCACTGATCTGGTGGGAGGCTTCGAAGCCTGGGCAGGCGCCGGACTGCCGATCCACCACGTCGGGGGTGCGGTGCCCGGGCTCGGCGACCCCGAGCCGACGTAGAGTCCGTCCGTGACCGTCGAGCTGACAGGCGCGAGCCTCACGCTCGACGACGTCGTGGCCGTCGCCCGGCGCAGCGAGCGGGTCGAGATCTCCTCCAAGGCTCTGGATCGCATGCGCGAGCGGCGGGCGATCGTGGAGCGCGCATCCGCCGCCGGCGTGCCGGTGTACGGCGTGACGACCGGTGTCGGGATGCGCCGGG
>JBGSXQ010000322.1:0-5670 GCA_041751315.1 Gaiellaceae bacterium
CGACGTGCGGCGCGTCGCCCGCGACGAAGCCGCGACCGGTCTCGAGCACGTACGTGACGGGATTGACCGACGCGACGCCGTGGATCCACCCTTCGAGCAGGTCGAGCGGCACGTACACCGGAGCGAAGAAGAGGATGAGAAAGACCGGCATCTGCATGAGCGGCCCGGACTGGATCGTGCGAAACCGCATCGCGATGCCCCCGGCCCAGAAGAACCCGCAGAAGTTGATCAGCGCGGCGAGTGTGAAGAGCCCGACCATCTCCGCCGGCCCCCCGCCGATGTTCATCCCGGCAACGAGCGCGACCACCGTGAGGACTGCCGCCACGAGCGCCCAGCGCACGAACGCGGCGAGGGCGTAGCCAAGGACGATCCCGCTGCGATGCGGGGCTGCGAGCATGAGCCGCTTCGCGAACCCGCCCTCGAAGTCGCGCGCGACGCCGAAGCCCGTGAATACCCCGCCGAAAGCGGCGGACTGCAGCAGCACGAACACGAACTGGAACGCGGTATAGCCGGGCGGAAAGTCGAAGCCGGGGATCTGCGCGACCTGCGACAGCCCGCCAGCGAAGGCGACGAAGAAGAACAGCGGGAACATCATCACGGGCAGGAGGATCTGCGGGTTGGTCAGCGCATTCTTCAACGTCCGCCACGCGACACCCGAGACGACGTTCCACCGGCTCACGTTCGCGTCATCCTCGTACGCAGGGCGTGAGACGCGAGCATCAGGAAAATCACGCCGAGGACGATCGTGAAGCCGAAACCGAGCGCGAGTGCCTGCCAGTCCCAGCCCGTGATGATCAGGCTGCGGACCGCCTCGATCATGTACGAGACCGGGTTCAGCGTGGCCGCCGTCCGGAACCAGTCGACGCCGATGAGGTTGCGCGGAGCGTTCATCGACGAGATGAACAGGAAGACGAACAGGACGGGGAAGAGCGCCTGAATCGCCTCGCCCGAGCCCGTCCAAAACGCAAGCCACGCCCCGAGAGCGCCGAACGACAGCGAGATGATCGCGCCGTACACCAGGAGCACGGCGATCCCGGCGGGGCCCGACTCGAACGTGACACCAGAGACGAGCCCGACGACGATGTAGAAGATCACCTGGAACACGCCGAGCACCACGATCCCCGACAGCTGCCCGGCGAGCAGCGGCCAGTCCCGCAGGCTCGTGAGCGAGAGCCGATTGATGAACCCGGTGTCAACGTCACGTGCGATGTCGGTGCCCGCGTTCATCGTCGAGAAGAGCGCGCCCTGGATGAACGGCACGGCGAGCGCGAACGCGAGGAATGAGTCGGCGGGGAACCCGGGGAGCTCCGTGGACGAACGAAGGCCGCCCGCGTTCACCGCCATCAGCGCGACCGGGAAGATGAGCGGAGGGATGATGCTCGCCGGCTGCCGCGACGTCCGCACGACCGAGCGTCGCGCGATGGCGCCGACCTGCGTCGCGGTGGAGCTCACTTGTGGCGCTGCTCCTGGCTCGTCGCCTCCGCCTCCTCCGCAGCGCTGTCGAGCGTGCGCCCCGTCTTCGCGAGAAACACGTCGTCGAGCGTCGGGGCGTGCAGCTCGAGGTCGCCTATGTCGACGCCGTTCGCGTCCACCGCACGCACGATGTCGGTGAGCCCGAGTCCGTCGCGGAGGCGGACCGCCACGTCACGTGTCGACGCGAGTGGCTCGCCGAACTGCGCGAGGAACGCTGCGATCTTCGGTCGATCGTCGTCGCTGCGCGGGATGGCGTGGATGCTCGGCCGACCGATCTCCGCCTTGAGGTCGGCAGGTGTCCCCTCCGCGACGATTCTCCCCGCGTCGATGATCCCGACGCGGTCGGCGAGAACGTCCGCCTCCTCCAGGTACTGCGTGGTGAGAAACACGGTGACGCCGGCCTCCCGCCGCATGAGCGCGACCTCGTTCCAGATGTCGGTGCGGCTCTGCGGGTCGAGCCCCGTGGTCGGCTCGTCGAGGAAGAGAATGCGCGGGCTGTGCACGAGGGCGAGCGCGAGGTCCAGCCGGCGCTTCATGCCCCCGGAGTAGCCGGAGACCTTCCGATCCGCGTCGTCGACGAGCCCCACCTGGTGGAGCAGCTCCTCGGCACGCGCACGGCGTTGCTCTTTCGGAACGCCCTGCAGCGTCGACTGCAGGCGCAGATGGTCGCGTGCGGTCAGGAGTGGATCGAGCGCCGCCTCTTGCAGCGCGACCCCGATGAGCCCGCGGATCTTCGGCCCGTCCTTGACGACGTCGTAGCCGCCGACGAGCGCGGTGCCCGAGGTGGGCGGGAGAAGGGTCGTCAGAACGTGGACAGTGGTCGATTTTCCCGCGCCGTTCGGGCCGAGAAAGCCGTAGATCTCGCCAGGGGCGACGGAGAGGTCGATTCCGTCGACGGCGCGGGGGCCTTTCTTGTACTCGCGAACGAGCCCGCGTACCTCGATCCCGTTCTCGGCCGTCACCGTTGCACACTACCGGCGTGCCTCGGGCTCAGAGCCGGCTGGAGGCCGGGCAGGCGGCGCGCGATAGCGCGACGGGCGATCAGCTCGTCGCTGGGTAGGGCTACAGCGGCTCGAGAGGGAGTCGCGTCGCGACCACCGGCTTGCCGTTGCGCTGGTACGTCACGTCGACCGAGTCGTTCTGACGATAGGTGCCCGCCAGACCGATCCACAACGAGAGCCAGCGCCAGAAGCCGAGCTTGCCCTCCGTCTTCAGCGCGCGGTCGAACACGAGCGTTCGGCCCTCGACCCGGTAGTCGCCACCCTCCTCCTGCGCGATCCCGTTCACGAAGACCTCGAACGGCCGCACGAGGTCGGCGGGCAGGCGTACGCGCGTTCCCCGATACGAAGGCTCCGACACGTTCATAGAATGGCAGCCGGTGCCTGGCTTCGACCTCGTTGGCTTCCTCGCGCAGTTCGCGCCCGTGCCCCCCGAGTCGCCGAACGCCGAGGGGATCCGGGACAGTTGGATCTTCGTCTCGATCTTCGTCTTTGCAATCTTCCTCCTCGTCGAAGGGCTTCTCGTCGCGTTCATCTGGCGCTACCGACGCCAGAAGCGCGCGCGCTTCGAGGACGGCGCGGAGATCCACGGCGCGACGAAGCTCGAGCTCGCGTGGACGGCCGGCCCGGTGCTCGTGCTGTTCCTCATCGCCGCCTTCGTCTTCATCGAGCTCCCCGGGATCAAGAACATCCCGGAGGCAGACGCCCGCGGCGAGCTCGAGATCCGTGTCACGGGTCGTCAGTTCTACTGGGAGTACACGTATCCCAACGGTGTCATCGCGATCGACAACATGCGGGCGGTCGCCGGCGTGCCCGTCCGCCTCGTGGTGACGGCTCCTGACACAGACGTCATCCATTCGTGGTGGATCCCAGCTCTCGGTGGCAAGATCGACGCTATTCCCGGCGTGACGAACGAGACGTGGTTCCAGGCCGAGAACGAAGGCGTCTACAGCGGCCAGTGCGCCGAATTGTGTGGGCTCGAGCACGCACAGATGCTCGCGTCGGTTGAGGTCATCTCGGAGGAGGAATTCCTCGCCTGGATCGTACGGCGCTCGGACGAGCAAGTCGCCAGGAGGGGTGACCTCGGCAGGGAGACGTGGGAAGGCGTGTGCGCGAAGTGCCACGGCCTGAACGGCGAAGGAGGCATCGGCCCGCGCGTCGCCGGCTCGCCGACCCTCACGGACGTCGAGGACCTCGGCAACCTCGTCCGCTCGGGGCGCGGCGCAATGCCGGCCGTCGGTGCCGGCTGGAGCGACACGCAGATCGCGATGCTCGCCGACTACCTGACGGAGAACCCGCCCAGTGGCAGCTAGCACGCCTTCCTGGCAGCGCGGTCGCTTCGCGGGCTGGCTCGTCACGACGGACCACAAGCGGATCGGGATCCTGTACATCGCGACCTCGGTCGTCTTCCTCATCCTCGCGGGGCTCATGGCGCTCGTCATGCGCCTGCAGCTCGCGCAGGCCAACGCGGACATCATCGGGCCGGAGCGCTACAACGAGCTCGCGACGATCCACGGCACGACGATGGTGTTCCTCGTCGGGGTGCCGATCCTCGCGGGCTTCGCGAACTACCTCGTGCCGCTGATGATCGGCGCTGCGGACATGGCGTTCCCACGGCTGAACGCGCTGTCGTACTGGTTCTTCCTGTTCGGTGGTGTCGTGCTCATGCTGAGCTTCTTCGCCGACGGCGGGGCGGCCTCGTCGGGCTGGACGGCATATCCGCCGCTCTCGATCCAGGATCCCGGGTCGGGGCAGGACCTCTGGATCCTGTCATTGCACCTGCTGACCGTGTCCACGGTGGCCGGAGCGGTCAACTTCATCGTGACGATCACGAACATGCGCACGCGGGGGATGAGCTGGACGCGGATGCCGCTCTTCGTGTGGTCGATCCTGCTCTTCGGCTGGCTGATCATGGCCGTGATGCCGGTGCTCTCCGCCGCGCTCACGCTTCTCCTTCTCGACCGGGGCCTCTCCGTCGGGCCGTGGGACGTGCAGACGAGCTTCTTCACCCCCGACGACGGCGGCTCGGCGCTGCTCTACCAGCACGCGTTCTGGTTCTTCGGCCACCCCGAGGTCTACATCATCGTGCTGCCGGCCTTCGGGATCATCTCCGAGGTCCTGCCGGTGTTCGCCCGCAAGCCGATCTTCGGTTACAAGGCGATCGTCGCGTCGACGGTCGCGATCGCCTTCTTCTCGATGCTCGTCTGGGCACACCACATGTTCACGGTGGGGCTGCCGATCTCCCTGCAGTCGTTCTTCATGATCGCGTCGATGGTCATCGCCGTCCCGACGGGGATCAAGATCTTCAACTGGCTCGCGACCCTCTGGCGCGGGAACCTCAGCTTCGACACGCCGATGCTCTTCGCGCTCGGCTTCCTGTCGCTCTTCGTCATCGGCGGCCTGACGGGGATCTACCTCGCCGCCTTCCCGATCGACTGGCAGGTGCACGACTCGTACTTCGTCGTCGCCCACTTCCACTACACCCTGCTCGGTGGCGTCGTCTTCGCGATCTTCTCCGGGCTCTTCTACTGGTGGCCGAAGATGTTCGGGCGCACTCTCGACGAGCGGCTCGGCAAGTGGCAGTTCTGGATCCTGTTCGTCGGCTTCAACGTCGCCTTCATGCCGCAGCACTTCGCGGGTCTCGAGGGAATGCCGCGACGGATCTACACCTACGCCGACGAGAGCTGGGAGGGATACAACCTCGCCTCGACGATCGGCTCGTGGGTGATGGCCGTTGCATTCCTGCTCTTCGCAGTCAACGTGCTGAAGACGCGGTCGAGCGGTAAGCGCGTGGGCAACGACCCGTGGCAGGCGGACACGCTCGAGTGGTACACGACGTCTCCGCCCCCGCCACACAACTTCGACACCGTGCCGTACGTGACGAGCGCGCGGCCGCTCAACGACCTGAGGAGGAAGCTGCGTGACGAGCGCGGCGAACGCGTCACCGTCTAGCTCCGCCGCGACACCGGGCGTGCTCTTGCGGCTGTCGACCTTCGCGAGCGTGGTCGCCGTCGGCCTCGTGGTGGTGAGCGCGTTGCTCGAGCTGGGCACGACACACTGGGGCCTCGCCCTGATCGCGCTGCCGCTGCTCGTCGCGAATGTCGTCCTCGCGCGCATCGCATATCCGGCGCTGCTCGTCCGCTGCCTCGCAGCGCTCAGCGCTTTTCTCGTCGCGATCGCGCTCGGTGGCCTCGTCGGG
>JBGSXQ010000323.1:0-3441 GCA_041751315.1 Gaiellaceae bacterium
TCACGCGACGGCGAGCGTCGCGCGATGGGCGGCGGCCGCGTCGACGAGCGCTGCGAGCAGGAGCCCTCCGTCCGCCGAGCCGAGAAGCGGGTCGACGGCATGCTCGGGGTGCGGCATCAAGCCCATCACGTTCCCGGCCTCGTTGACGACCCCTGCGACGTTGCCGAGGGCGCCGTTCACGTCCTCGTCGTAGCGCAGCACGATCTGGCGTCGCGCGGCGAGCCGCACGAAGGTTCCCTCGTCGGCGTACCAGCTGCCGTCACCGTGCTTCACGGGGATGACCAGCTCCTGCCCGGGCGCGCAGCGCCGGGTGAAGAGCGTGTCGACGTTCTCGACGCGCACGGAGGCGTCTCGGCATACGAACTCGAGCTGCCGGTTCGGGCGGAGGACGCCGGGAAGGAGCCGGGTCTCGCAGAGGATCTGAAATCCATTGCAGATTCCGAGCACCGGGCCTCCCCCGGAGGCGAACGCGCGGACGGCGTCCATCACCGGCGCGACGCTCGCGATCGCGCCCACGCGTAGGTAGTCCCCGTACGAGAAGCCCCCCGGCAATACGACCGCGGCGGTGTCGGGCGGAAGCTTCTCATCCTGGTGCCACACCAGCACCGGCTCTGCACCGACCGCGCCCAGAGCCCACGCCGCGTCCCGATCGTCGTTCGACCCGGGGAAGACGACGACGGCAACATGCGGTCGGTCGGTCATGCGCCTAGGTCCTCGCCGTCGCCGCCATCGTCGAGGCTGATCTGAAAGCTCTCGATGAGCGGGTTCGCGAGAAGCTCTGCGCACATGCGCTCGACCTTCGCGACTGCGTCGTCACGGCCGTCGGCGTCGAGCTCGAGTTCGACCACGCGGCCGACGCGCGCGGTCGCGACGTCGAATCCAAGCTTGCGAAGCGAGTGCCGCACGGCGTCGCCCTGCGGGTCGAGTATCCCGTCCTTCGGGAGGATCAGCACCGTTGCTTTCACAGGACGACCTCCGGGTTCGCGACGTAGCTTCCAAAGGGGATCTCCGTCAGGCGCTCGAAGGCCTCGACGTAGCGCGCTCGCGTTCCCTCGACGACCTCGGCAGGCAGCACGGGCCCGGGCGGTTCCTTGTTCCAGCCCGTCTGCTCGCACCAGTCGCGGACGAACTGCTTGTCGAAGGAGGGCTGCGACCGGCCGGGTGCGTAGTCAGCCGCGGGCCAGAACCGCGACGAGTCGGGCGTCAGCGCCTCGTCTCCGAGCACGACCTCGCCCTGCGGGCTCACGCCCAGCTCGAACTTCGTGTCCGCGAGAATGATCCCGCGCTCTTCGGCGTGGGAGGCCGCGAAGCGATACAGCGCGAGCGACGCGGAGCGAGCGACGCGGTAGTTCTCCTCGCCGCAGATGGTGTCCGCCCACTCCTCGTCGATGTTCTCGTCGTGGCCCTCGGCCGCTTTCGTCGCGGGCGTGAAGATCGGCTCCGGGAGGCGAGAGCCCTCCTCGAGGCCTGCGGGAAGCGCATGGCCGCAGATCGCGCCGGTCGCAAGGTAGTCCTTCCACCCGGATCCCGCGAGATAGCCGCGCACGACGCACTCGATGGGAAGCATCTCGAGCCTCCGACATACCATCGTGCGGCCATCTGCTCGCAGCTCCAGAAGGTGGTTCGGGATCAGCTCGCGCGTGCGCGCGAACCAGTACCCCGAGAGGCCCGTGAGCACTCGGCCCTTGTCCGGGATCGGCGTGGGCAGGATGACGTCGAATGTCGAGATCCGGTCGCTGGCCACGAGCGCGAGCGTCTGCTCGTCGAGCGCGTAGATCTCCCGCACCTTCCCACTGGCCAGGTGGGTGGCGTCGATCCTCACACCCTCACCTGCTCGCGACTGCGTAGGCCGGACGCCCGGGTGAACACGACATCGACATGCCTGGTGAACGCTTGCAGATCGAACACGTCGTCGAGCTCTACGCGGCTCGCGATCTGCGCATCGGACCGCACGATCCCCCGGAAGTCGAGCCCTTCGTCCCACGCGCGCATGGCGTGGCGCTGGGTCATGCGATAGGCCTCGTCGCGCTCGAGGCCCGACTCCACGAGTGCGAGCAGTAGCCGTTGGCTGAAGAACAAGCCTCCCGAGGATTCGAGGTTCGCGCGCATCCGCTCGGGACGCACGACGAGTCCCTCCACCAGCCAGGCAAAGCGATCGAGCATGTAATCGACGGCCAGGAACGCGTCGGGAAGCACGATTCGCTCGGCCGACGAGTGCGAGATGTCGCGCTCGTGCCAGAGCGCGACGTTCTCGAGTCCGACCAATGCGTACCCGCGCACGACCCGCGCGAGCCCGCAGATCCGCTCGGACACGATCGGATTGCGCTTGTGTGGCATCGCCGAGGAGCCCTTCTGCCCTGTCCCGAACGGCTCCTCGACCTCGCGCACCTCGGTGCGCGCGAGATGCCTGATCTCCAACGCAAAACGGTCGAGTGACGAGGCGACGATCGCCAGCGCCGAGAGCAGCTCGGCGTGCCGATCTCTCTGGAGGATCTGCGTCGAGCTCGGCGCCGGCTCGAGCCGGAGAGCCTCGCAAGCGATGCGCTCGACCTCGGGCGTCGTCGTCGCATATGTGCCTACTGCACCCGACAGCTTGCCGACCCGCATCCCGTCGAGCGCGTGGTCGACGCGAGCACGATCGCGCTCGAGCTGAAACGCCCACCCGAGCAGCTTCAGCCCGAAGGTCGTCGGCTCGGCATGGACCCCGTGCGTGCGCCCGATCGCCAGCGTGTCTCGGTGCTCCTCGGCCCGTGCGAGAACCGCGTCGATCGACCGCTCGAGGCCTGCACGAACGAGCTGACCGGCCTCCTGAACGGTGAGCGAAAGGGCCGTGTCGAGGACATCGGAGGACGTGAGCCCGAAGTGGAACCAGCGCCCGTCCGTTCCGAGCCCAGAAGCCACCGCGTCCACGAAGGCAGCGACGTCGTGGTTCGTCGTGCGCTCCCGCTCGGCTACCTCGACCGCCGTGGGGACGCGTGCCCGCGCCCGCACGTTCGCCGCGCTCGACTGCGAGACCACCCCAGCCAGCACCCACGCATCGAGGACCGCTAGCTCAACCGCAAGCCATTGCTCGAGCTTCGCCTCGTCCGACCAGACCGCCGACATCGCTGGCCTGGAGTAGCGGGGAATCACCGCCGCGATTCTAGAGGCTCGATGTGGATCAGGCGTGCGTGGAGAGCATGCACGAATCGGCGTGCAGGCCCGGAGCCTGGAGGCCGATCGAGACGACGGCGATGCGCCGTGCCGGGCCGCCATCCGTGCTGCGCTCAATCCGCATCAATCCTCCAGAGAGCGGGTACGAAGACGCCTGTTACCCAATCGGCACGAAGCCGTTCACCCTCTGTACGGTGTTCGCCGATACGCTCGCAGCGGGTGGAGGCGCGGGGTGGCCCCAGGGCCGCGTCGCTCAGCGCCCGGTGACGAGGTCGACACGCACGCCCG
>JBGSXQ010000324.1:0-3524 GCA_041751315.1 Gaiellaceae bacterium
GCCGGGCCGGCCACACGGGCCATCGTGCCGAGCCCCGAGCTGAGGGCGACGGCGTTCGGCAGGTCGCCCCGCCCGACGATGCGGTAGACGAGCGCGTGTCGCGCCGGGTTGTCGACGACGAGGAAGAGACCCTGTGCTCCGACGACCGCGTAGACCATCCAGGCCTCCACGACTCCAGCGAGGGTGAGCCCGGCCAGGACCGCGGCGAGCACGGCCATGACCGACTCGCAGAGGACGATCGTGCGCCGCACGTCGTAGCGGTCGACGATCGACCCGGCTGCAAGGCCGAAGAGCGTGACCGGGAGGAGCTGCACGAGGGCGAGCGCACCGACGGCGAGCGCCGAGCCGGTGAGCTCGAGCACGAGCCAGTAGGCGGCGATCTGCTGCATCCAGCGCCCGGCGAACGCGACTGCGTGGCTCGCGTAGTAGAGGCGGAAGTTACGGTGGCGCATGCTGGCGAACGTCCGTCCGCCGAGCCGCGCGAGCATCACGTCAGAGCAGGGCTTCCCGGCCGATCGCCTGGCCGAGCACGAACACGCAGTCGCCCTGCTCGGTCACGGGGATAGCCTTCGTCACCGCGACGTAGCCGGCGAGGGGGGCCGTCAGCTGCAGCGGCGCGTGGTCGGGCCGATCGACGAACCAGAGCCGACCGACGGTCTGGCCCTCGTCGACGGGCTCGCCGGGCTCCAGCAACGCTTCGAAGAGCCCGTCCTCGGGCGCGACGACGATGTTCGCAGGATCGCGGCCGTCGAGGATGACGGCAGGCGGTAGCCCGAGCGACTCGCGGGTGAGAACCTCGCCTTCGAGAACCCCGACGTGACGGAGGACGTTCGTGAGCCCGCTCCACGCGAGCCGGTGCACCGGAGCCGGCACCCGTCCGCCGCCTCCGAGCTCGGTCGTGATCACCACTTTCCCTTGGCTCTCGGCCTCGACCGGGAGCAGGCCGTGCCCGTTCACGTCGATGTACAGGAAGTGCCAGTCGCTGAGCCACGCCTCCATGCCCTCGAGCATCGCGCGGCGCTGTGCGGGGTCGTCGACGACGTGCATGTGCGAGCAGGGGATGAACCAGGCGCTGCGTCCGCCCGAGTGCATGTCGATCACGACGTCGGCCATCGGGAAGAGGACCGTCGAGAGGTGGTGCGCGAGCTGCTCGTTCGGAGGCCCGTCAGGGCGGCCGGGGAACGAGCGGTTGAAGTTCGCACCCGAAGGCCAGTTGCGCGTGTTCGCCTTCGACGCCGCGGCCGAGAGCACCGGAATGACGACGACGCGGCCCGAGACCTGCTCCGGCTGGAGCCACTGCAGGAGCCTCAGCGCCGCGACCTGCCCCTCGTACTCGTCACCGTGGTTGCCTGCGAGGACGAGCACGGTCGGACCCTCGCCGTTCGCGACGACACCGATGTGCACGAACGTGCTCGCCCAGCCGGCGGTGTTCGTGATCTTCGGAAGAGAGACGTGGCCGATCCGCTTCCCCGGCGCTTCCAGGTCGATCGAGCAGCTGACGGGCGAGGCGGCCGAGGTCATGCGCGCGTTGCGAGGAACGCGGTGACCGCTGCGTCGGTCGCTTCGAGCAGCCGGTCGACGTCGGCGTCCGTGTGCGCATACGAGAAGTGGCTGCGCTTCAGGTTCAGCGGCAGCTCGAAGATGCCGTGCCGCATGAGCTCCCGCCGGTAGCCGACGAAGAGGTCGACGTCGTTGCGCAGCAGGTCGTCGTAGCGCTCTACCGGCTCCTCGAGGAAGTACGAGACGAAGACGGAGCCGAAGCCGCTGACGATCGCCGGCACGCCGAGCCCGTCGTACAGCTCCTGCAGCCCCGTGCGTGCGCGCTGGCCGAGGCGGAAGACGTGCTCGTGGACGGGCTCCCGCTCGAGCTTGTCGATGGTCGCGAGCGCCGCGGCGGACATGGCCGGATGCCCGTTGAACGTGCCGGCGAAGAAGGCAGGGCGCCCGGGCGTGGTCGAGAAGAGATCCATCAGGTCGGCGCGCCCGCCGAGGGCGGAGACCGGCCAGCCGTTCGCCATGGCCTTGCCCAGCGTCGTCAGGTCGGGCGTCACGCCCGCGATCTCCTGGTACCCGCCGAGCCCGTGCCGGAAGCCGGTGATGACCTCGTCGAACACGAGGATCGTGCCGGCGCGCTCCGTCAGCTCGCGCAATCGCTCGAGGAAGCCGGGCTTCGGCAGCACCGCTCCGATGTTGTGCGGGATCGGCTCGAGGATGACCGCTGCGACGTCCCGCTCGGTGAGTGCCTGCTCGACCGCGTCTGCGTCGTTGAACGGGAGCACGATCGTCGCGTCGAGAACCTCGGGGAGGATCCCCTGCGACAGCGGATCCTTCGTGCCGACGCGCTCGGCGGGCGAGATGACGTTCATCGCGACCGAGTCGTGCCAGCCGTGGTAGCAGCCCTGGAACTTGATGACATGACGCCGGCCGGTCACGGCGCGCGAGAGACGCAGAGCGTGGAACGTCGCCTCGCTTCCGGTGGCCGTCAGGAGCACCTTCTCCAGCGACGGAACGCAGGCGACAAGCCGTTCGGCGAGCTCGATCTCGACGGGCGTAACCCCCACGCCCATGTTCCCGACCTCGGCCGCGGCGGCCGCGGCAGCGCCGTCGACGTCCGGATCGTTGTGACCGAGGAGTGGGGGGCCGAAAGCCGCGTGATAGTCGGTGTAGGTGTTTCCCTCGGAGTCCGTGAAGGTCGCGCCGCTGGTCGCGACGACGACGAGCTCCTCGAGCCCGGGAACGCGACGCTGACCGCTGTTGACGCCGCCTGGGATGGCTGCGACCGCGCGCTCGGCGAAGGACTGCGTCGCGTCGGTCGGCCGTGCGCTCATCGTCCGTTCACCCGCATGCGCTCGACCACGTCCGGGTCGAGCTCGACGCCGAGTCCCGGTCCGCTGGGGACGGCGATGCAGCCGTCGTCCTCGAGCGGAAGACGCTGGACGGTCAGGCCCGTGTTGATCGGCGTCCCCGCGACGCAGTACTCCTGGTAGAGCGCATCGGGAAGGACGGCGTTCACGTGCAGCGAGGCGGCTTTGATGATCCCGCTCTTCCATGCGTGCGGCACGGTCTTGACTCCGTGGGTCTCGGCGAGCTCGGCGATCCGGAGAAGCTCGGTGATGCCGCCGCAGCGCGTCACGTCCGGCTGGATCACGTCCACGTGCCCGCGCTCGATCAGCTCGCGGAAGCCCCAGCGGGTCGCATCCTGCTCGCCCGCCGCGATGGGAATGTCCACCGTGTCGGCGAGCTCGGCGTACGCCTCGTACTCGTCGGGCTCGAACGGCTCCTCGAGCCAGCCGACGCCGAGCTCTTCGAAGCCGCGGGCGGCGCGCGTCGCGCGCTCGACGTCGTCCACGTACCCGAGGCCGGCGTCGATGAGGATGTCGATCCCGTCGCCGCCCGCCTCCTTCGCTGCCGCCGCGAGCTTCACGTCGTGGTCGGCGTCGCGGCCGAGTGGGCCCCAGCCGAGCTTGACCGCGGTGAAGCCCTGGTCGCGCAGCGCGGCGACCCGTTCGGACGTCTCCTCGGGC
>JBGSXQ010000325.1:0-9764 GCA_041751315.1 Gaiellaceae bacterium
CCGTGCCCGAGCCCTCCCCGGCGATCCCCGCGCCATCGTCCGCGATCGTGAGCACCACGTCGCCGGTGCGCTGCGCGAGCGCGATGGAGACGCGGTTGCCGCCGTGCTCGAGCGCGTTTCCGAAGAGCTCGGTGAACACGAGCGCGAGCGCGGTCGCCTGCTGCCCGGCGAGCGAGACCGACTCGAGCTGCGCTGAGACGTCCTTCCCGGTCACGAGCCCCTGGACGAGCATCGCGCGCAGCCGGTCGACGAGCTCGCCGAGGTCGACGTCGTCCTCGCGATGCTCGGTGAGCACCTCGTGCACGGCCGCGATCGCGAGGACGCGGTTCACGGAGTCGTTCAGGGACTTGCGCGCGTCGACGTTCTCTGCCCTGGCCTGGAGGCGAAGCAGCGATGCGACCGACTGGAGGTTGTTCTTCACCCGATGGTGGATCTCTTGCGCGAGGACGCCGCGCATCACTGCGCGACCGTGCTCGAGCGCGACCGCAGCGTGGTGGGCGATGGCCTCGAGAAGCGCTTCGTCGTCGGGAGAGAAGGGCGTGTCACGATCGCAGACGAGCTCGCCGATCTGCCGTCGCTTCCAGCGCAGCGGCAGGCGCACCGCATAGGCGCCGGGACGGCCCTCCGGCCATGCGATCTTGCCGTCTTCGAGGACGAGCGCCGCGCCCGTCGCGTGCAGCGACTCCATCGTCGTGCGCACGATCGCCTCGAGCGACTCCTCCAGGTAGAGCGACTCCGAGACCGCCTCGGAGATGCGCGCGAGCGCCTCGAGCTCGGCGACGCGCCGCTGCGCGCGCTCGTAGAGCTTCGCGTGCTCGATCGTCTGAGCCACCTGCGAGGCGATGGCGACGAGCAGCTCGATCTCCGCCTCTGTGAAAGCGCGCGGCTCGCGCGTTCGGACGTTCAGTGCGCCTTCGAGCTCGCCGGCGCGCGTCACGATCGGAACCGCGAGGATCGACTCGTACTCGTCCTCGGGCAGGTTCGGGAACCCCTTGAAGCGCGGATCGAGGTGGGCCTGCTCGGGGATCATCACTGGCTCGCGCTCCGCGGCCGCCACGCCCGTGATGCCTTCGCCGGGCCGCATGCGAGGCGTCCGCGTGAGCTCTTCCACACGCGTGCCGTGCGTCGCGCGTAAGACGAGCTCGTCCGCGCGCTCGTCGTAGAGGTAGACGAAACACGCATCCGTCCCCACAGCGTCCGCGACCTTGCTCGCGACGAGCTCGAGCACCTCCTGGAGATCGAGCGACGAGTTGACCGCCGCGATCGTCTCTGTAAGCAGCCTCAGGTGCCGGGCGGTCGCGTCCATGAGGGCCATTGTCCTACGATCCCGCGGACGTGAGCCCCGACGACTGGGTCCTCGCGCTCCACGTGCTGAGCGCGTTCGCGCTGGTCGCTGGCGCCGTCCTGTACTCGGTCGTGCTGACGACGATCCGCAGGACGGACACCCCCCGCGACATGCGGCGCCTGAAGCCGGTCGTGAAGGTCGGCGACGTCGCAACCGGGATCGGCGCGGGCGGCACGATCGTGTTCGGGCTCTGGCTGGCGTTCTCCGTCGGCGGATACGACATCTGGGATCCGTGGATCGTCGCGGCTCTCGTCCTCTGGGCGGTGTACATGGAGGTCGGACGCCGGACGGGCGCCTTCTTTGTGAACGCAATGCAGATGGCCGACGATCTCGTGAACGCCGGCCACAGCGGCCCCAGCCCTGACCTGCTCGAGGTATCGAGAGCGAGACCGCTTCTCGTCGGACACGTCCTCGCGTCCACCCTGGTGCTCCTCATCCTCGTCGACATGATCTGGAAGCCCGGCGCGTGAGCATTCTCGGCGTCCTGCGCCCGAACGAGTGGGATCTTCCGCTCTTCGTGCACGTCCTCGGCGCGACGATCCTCGTCGGTGGCGTGCTCACGAGCGCAAGCGCGCTCGCGTTCGCCCGCGGCGACACTCGTCTCCTTCGCGTCGGCTATTTCACCTTGCTCGCAATCGCCCTCCCCGGCTGGATCGCCATGCGCATCGGCGCGCAATGGATCTACGACGAACAGGGCTGGGAGGCGGGCGAGGAACCGACCTGGCTCTGGATCGGCTGGCTGACCGCCGATCCAGGCGGCGCGCTCTTGCTCGCAGCGCTGATCGCCGGAGGCATCGGCGTTCGGCGCCTCGGTGCCGGCAGGGGTGCGGGACTGTCGAAGGTCACGCTCTGGATCTCACTCGTCCTCCTTGCCGCGTACGTGCTCTCCATCTGGGCCATGTCCGCGAAGCCTGGCTGACGGACTCACTTGCACGGGTCCGCGAAAAGTCGGAGAATGCGCCCTGCAGGGAGCGCCGCAAGGCGAGCGGCGAGCCCTGTATCTGACGGCCGATCGCGGGCTCCCTGGTGTGGAGCCCGTGGTCGTTGTGGCGTGGATGGAACCTACGGTTCCCCCCACGAGCCCGCCTGCCCCTGGATCGCCGCGGCTATAGCGCTGCGAGGTACTTGTCCTTCTCCCACTCGGTGACCTGGACGCGGTACTCGTCCCACTCTCGCCGCTTCAGTTCCACGTAGCGCGGGAAGATGTGCTCGCCGAGCGCGCGCTGCATCAGCTCGGATTCCGCGAGCTCGTCGATCGCCTCCCCGAGGGACTCCGGCAGCGCGACGATCCCCTGCTCGCGCCGCTGGGTCGCCGTGAGCCGGTAGAGGTTTCGATCCATCGGATCCGGCAGCTCGTAGCCGCGCTCGATCCCCTCGAGCCCCGCGTGCAGGAGCGCCGCGAACGCGAGGTACGGGTTGCACGCGGGGTCGGGACAGCGGATCTCCGCACGCGTGGCCTGTTCCGAGCCCGGCTTGTAGAGCGGGATGCGGATCAGCGCCGAGCGGTTGCGCTGCGACCACGCCACGTACACCGGCGCCTCGTACCCTGGCACGAGCCGCTTGTACGAGTTCACCCACTGCGCGAGCACCGCGGACATCTCGCGCGCGTGCACGAGCAGCCCGGCGATGAAGCTCTTCGCCGTGGGCGAGAGGTGGTACTCGTCACGCCGGTCGAAGAACTGGTTGCGGCCGCCCTTGAAGAGCGACATGTGCGTGTGCATGCCCGAGCCGTTCTCTCCGAACAGCGGCTTCGGCATGAACGTCGCGTAGTAGCCGTGCCAGGCGGCGACCTCCTTCACGATCAGCCGGTACGTGATCGTGTAGTCGGCCATTGCGAGCGCGTCGGCGTAGCGCATGTCGATCTCGTGCTGCGATGGGCCGACCTCGTGGTGGTGGTACTCGATCGGGATCCCGACCGCCTCGAGCGCCTCGATCGTGTCGTTCCGGACCTCGGTCGCGGCGTCCTGCACCGTCATCGCGAAGTACCCGCCCTCGTCGATCGTCTCGGTGCCCTTGTCGTCCTCGAAGAGGAAGTACTCGAGCTCAGGCCCGACGTTGAAAGCATCGAAGCCCATGCTCTTCATGCGGTCGAGCGCCTTGCGGAGCACATAGCGCGGGTCGCCTTCGTAGGGCGCGCCGTCGGGCGTGACGACATCGCAGATCATGCGCGCGACCTTCGCGCCGATCGAGTGGCCGTGCTCGTCCTCGGGCCGCGGCATGAGCTGGAAGCTCGCTGGATCCGGAATCGCGACCATGTCCGACTCCTCGATGGCGTTGAAGCCCGTGATCGACGAGCCGTCGAAGCCCATCCCGTCGTTCAGCGCCTCGGCCATCTCGGCCGGGGTCACCGCGAACGACTTGAGGTGGCCCTCGAGATCCGTGAACCAGAAGAGGACGTGCTCGACGCCCTCGTCCTTTATGCGCTTGAGCACGGCGCGACGCGCAGCCACGCTCGACGTCGCGCGATCCTTGCTCTTGACCATCGTGCTCCTTGACTGCGCCGTCCTCGGTCGTGCCATGAAACCTCCTTTGAAATGAAAAAAGCCCCGAACGGGGCTCCCGTCCGAGGCGACGTCGCCTACACAGACCGCGGCAGCCTAGCAGGCTCGGCGGCTACGCAGACGCGCCGGAGTAGCGGCGCAGCCCGAAGCGCCAGAACCAGCGCGTGAACGCGAACGCGGCGACCATGAACACGAGCGCAAAGACGAGCGTCTGCCAGTCGAGCCTCGACGTCAGCGCCTCCGCCGGAACCGTCACTGCGAAGGCGATCGGGACGAGGAACGTGACGCTCAGGCGCAGCCAGGTCGGGTAGATGCCGATCGGCCAGCGGCCGGTCTGGAAGACCCCGTCGAAGAGCTCGACGGCGTGCCACATGTTCACGACCCAGAACGCGACGGTCGCGACGACGAGCCAGAAGCAGTAGATGAGGATCGCGCCCATCAGCAAGGCGACCCCGAACGCGGCCGCGTCCGCAATGCCAACGGAGGTCGTGATCCGGGACAGCCCGATGCCCAGGACGATCACGCCGGAGACGAAGTCCACCATCTGCCAGATCCGCACCTCGCGGACGGAGACGAGCAGCTGCGCATCCTCGGGCTTCGTCAGCGCGAAGTCAAGCTTCCCCTCGCGCACGTCCTCGATGAGGCGCGTCATGTTCGGCTGGATGTACGTCTTGATCGCGCCGCCCATGAGGATCTGCACGCCGAGCACGCAGAGGAGCTCCGACTTCGACCAGCCGTTGAGCTCATCGGTATGCGAGTAGACGAGCGCAAGGACGACGAGCCCGGTCGTCAGCGCGATCGCCGCCTGCATGAGCGAGACGAAGAAGTTCACGCGGTACTGCAGCTCGTTGAGGACGCCGAGCTTGAGGAAGAGCCAGCTGACGCGAACGGCGTTCATCCGCCCACCGCGCTGTACCGCCGAATTGCGAAGCGCCACGCGATCCGGAAGATCGCGAGCCCGACGAGGATCCAGAAGAGCTGGACGAAGAGGCCGCGCACGAGCTCCTCGTTGGAGAGATCCCCGACGAGGCTCTCGATGGGGAAGAAAAATGCCCACTGGAAGGGGAGAAAACGCGCGATCTCCTGTACCCAGTCGGGCATGAGCGGCATCGGCACGAGCCGTCCCGAGAGCAGGAGCTCAACGGTCATGTACAGGTCGAAGATCGCCGCGCCGCGCGTCGTCCAGAAGCACAACATCCCCAGTGACTCCTGCAGCATGGTGCGAATGAGGTATGCGCCCCAGATGGCGATAGCGAACGTCAGGATCTCGGCCGGGCGCGGGTCGAGCGTCGGATCGAAGACGAGCGAGAGCCCGAAGGCGATCGGCAGCCAGAGCACGATCATCACGACCTTCCAGCCGGCGAACCACGCGATGTCGTAGTGCAGCGGTAGCACGGGCCGCAGCAGGTCGCGGTTGAGGTCGCCTTCGCGGATCCGGTACTCCCAGTAGGGCGCGCCGAAGACCATGTTCATGTTCCGTACGAGCGTCCAGACGATGTAGTACGCCGCGAAGTAGCCGGCCGTGAGCCCCTGCACCTCCCCGCCCTGCTGATCGGCGATCGTGGTCCAGACGACGAGGTAGATCACCGGCTCGGCGATCATCCCGAGCAGGAAGAAGTAGTGGCCGGTCCGGTACTGGAACTCGGACTGGATGGCCATGCGCGCGGTCGAGAGGTAGATGTCGACCATCGAGCGGATGCGGCCGGCCTCGCGCAGCGGCACCTGCGGCACGGTGGTCATGCCGACGGCTTGTCTTGCGCGAACACGAGCTCGATGACGTCCTCGATCGGCGGATCCTCGACGTTCAGGTCGAGCACCTGCTCCTGGGCGAGCAGGCTCGCGGTCACGGCCGAGGTCTCCGCCTTGGGCACGCGGAGCGTGATCCAGTCGCCGTCTCGGTGGATGACCTCGCCGTAGCGCGAGAGATCCGTCTGCCCGTTCTCGAGCGCGACGCCGATCGTCTTGTACGCGGCGAAGGTGTCGGCGAGGCCGGCGAGCGCTCCGTCGTAGAGGATCCGGCCGTGGTGGATGACGACGACGCGCTTGCACAGCGCCTCGACGTCGGCCATGTAGTGGCTCGTGAGGAGAACGGTCGCGCCGTAGCGGGCGTTGTAGTCGGCGACGAACGAGCGGATGCGCTTCTGCATCGTCACGTCGAGACCAAGCGTCGGCTCGTCGAGAAAGAGCACCTGCGGCCGGTGCAGGAGCGCGCCGACGATCTCTGCCTTCATCCGCTCGCCGAGCGAGAGCTGGCGCACCGGCTTGCGGACGAGGTCGCCGATGTCGAGCAGCTCGATCAGCTCGTCGCGCAGCGCCATGAACGGCTCGCGCGGGATGCGGTAGATCGCACGGTTGAGCTCGTACGAGTCGAGCGCGGGGAGATCCCACTGCAGCTGGTTGCGGTTGCCCATGACCAGCGTTATGCGGCTGAGGAAGCGGCGCTCCCTCTTGGCCGGGACGAAGCCGAGCACGCGGCCCTCGCCCCCGCTCGGGTGGAGCAGACCGGAGAGCATCTTCAGCGTCGTCGTCTTGCCGGCTCCGTTCGGCCCGAGGAAGCCGACTACCTCGCCCTGGCCGACCGTGAACGAGATCGCGTCGACGGCGCGCACCTCGCGCGTCCTGCGGCGGATCAGCCCCTTGGTCGCGGCGATGAGCCCCGGCTCGCGCTCGGGGACGTCGAAGACCTTCTCGAGGCGGTCGACGACGACGGCGTGCTCGCTCACGTGCTCGTCCCTCACGACTTCTCCCAGATCGACACGTGCTGCCTGCTCTCGCTCGTGAACGATTCACGGCTCCAGCCGCCCCATCGCTCACGCAACGTCATCCCCGCGAGCCGTGCCATGAGATCGAGCTCGGCCGGCCACACGTAGCGGAACGGCGGCGAGAAAACCTCCACTCTGCCTTCCTCGATCCAGTAGTGATGCGAGACCGAGGCCTGCGTGACGACGTCGATCTCGTCGAAGCCCAGGTGCTTCGGGCTCACGTCGAACGCCTGAAAACGCTCGCCGGGAGGGAGCCGCTGCCAGCCCGGCACGATCACCTCGATCAGAAAGCAGCCGCCGGGCCGGAGATGCGCCGAGGCGTTCTCGAAGCAGGCCACCTGCTCGTCCTGCGTCGTCAGGTTCATGATCGTGTTGGCGACCACGTAGACGACCGAGAATGCGCCGTCCACCTTCACCGTCGCGAAATCTCCGAGGGTCACGCCGATTGCGTCGCCGCCGGGCTTCGCGCGCAGCCTCGCGACCATCGCCTCAGAGAGGTCGATGCCGCTGACCGGCACGCCACGCGTGGCCACCGGGAGGGCAATGCGTCCTGTACCGATCCCGAACTCGAGCGCCGCGCCGTCGCCTGCAAGAGCGGCAATCAAGTCCGCGATCGCGTCGACGACCTCGGCCGTCGCCACACCACGCTCGTCGTACCGCGCAGCGACCTGCTCCCCGAAGTGGTTCTCCATCAGCCGCTCCGCTTCAGCTTGCCGTGGCGCTTCGCGTACTGCTCGCCGCGCGAGAAGACCCAGAGGCCGAGCGGGATCGAGACGACGCCGATGATCATCAGCGGCCACAGCTCGTCCCACATGGCCGTCAGGCCCTGGCCCTCGAGGATCGCCTCGCGGATGCCGTCGAGCGCGTACGTCGCGGGCGAGATGGTCGCGATCGCCTGCATCCAGCCGGGCAGCACCTCGACCGGGTAGTAGACGCCCGACACCACGAGCAGCGTCCCCTGCGCGACGAACCCGAGCTGCGGCCCTTTCTCCGGCGAGATCAGCGGGAGCACCGACATCATCATCCCGATCCCGATGAATGAGACCGAAGAGACGACGAGCACGACGAAGGCGGCCACGTAGTCGGCATTCGGCATCGAGAGGTCGAAGAAGATGAACGCGCAGACCACGAACAGAAACGCCGCGCGAACGAGCCCGTAAATGATCGCGAACACACCCTGCCCGGCGAGATGCATCGCCCGCGAGAGCGGTGCCATGAACGTGTACTCGATCGTCCCCTCCCAGCGCTCCCATGCGACCGTCTCCATCAGGAACATGAAGAGGATTCCGAGATACGCCCACACGACCCCACCGATGAGGAGCGTCGTCATGGTCTTGTTGACGTCGAGCTGCCCCCCCGTCGCCTCGATGCCTTTCGCGATGAAGACGACGGTGAGCGTGTTCGCGACCGTCCACGCGAACCACGCGAGGTCCCACCAGATGTAGCGCTTCGTCAGGTACGCGTTTCGCTCGACGACGCCGCCAGCCCCGACGAGCTCCGCTCGCATCGCGCCGAGCCTCGTACTCATGCGAACACCTCCCGATCGTCGTCGTCGTCCTCTGCCTCGAACTCGCGCCCGGTCGCGGCGAAGAACGCCTCCTCGAGCGTCGACGCGTCGAAGCGGCGCTTGATGTCGTCGGCCGGCTCGAGGAAGAGCAGCCGTCCGCGGTCCAGGATCCCGACCCGCTCCGCGAGCGCCTCGGCCTCGACGAGGTCGTGCGTGCACAGCAGGATGGTCGAGTCGTGCGAGGTACGGATCTCGCGGATGAACTCCTGCACCTCGCGCTTCGAGCGCGGGTCGAGCCCCGTCGTCGGCTCGTCGAGCAGCAGCACGACCGGAGAGGTGAGGAGGGCGCGCGCGAGCGCGACCTTCTGCTGCATCCCGCGGGAGAGGTTCTCCATCGACTCGTCGCGCCGGTCGGACGGGAAGCCGACACGCTCGAGAATCACCGGGATCTTGTCCCGCGTCTGCCTCGAGGTCATGCCGTAGTAGCGCGCGGCGTAGCTGAGGTTCTCCGCCGCCGACATCTTCTTGAAGAACGACGCCTCGACGGAGACACGGTTGACGAGGCGACGAACGGCGCGGTGCTCCGCCACAACGTCGTGGCCGAAGATCTCGGCGCCGCCCCCGTCCGGCAGGAGGAGGGTCGAGAGCAAGCGGACCAGCGTCGACTTGCCCGAGCCGTTCTGGCCGAGGATCGCGACGGTCTCGCCCCGCTTCATCGAGAACGTGACGCCGTCGAGGGCCGTTCGGGTGCGCTTGGCGAAGCGACCCTTCTTGCGGTCGCGCATCGTGAACACCTTGCGCAGCTCGTGCACCTCGACGGCTGAGCCCTGGCTCCTTTGAGAGACCTCAGAGGAGCCACGCACGGGCACGGCCTCCATGACTGCTTCCTGTCGATCGATCACCTGCTGCTCCTTCGGTCAACTGCGTAGCGAGAGACGTGCAAACCACCGTTCATGTGTGCCGAGCCCTGCCTGGCTCCCTCGAGAGGTCTCGAAGGAGCCACCGGTGGGCGCCGGCAACCGGTGTCTCAGATACGCGCGAGGAGCTTCACAACTCGGGCACGATAGCGCCCGGGCGCAGCAAGGTCAACCGCGCGTTTCGAAGAGAAAAGAGGCGGCGGCGACCAGCGTCAGCGCGGCGAGCTGGCCGGACGCCGACCACTCCGTGCCGCACGAGCCCGTAGTGCCAGCACCCGAAGCCGACGAGCGAGAGACGCGCACGGCGCGGCTTGCCAGATCACCGCGAGCATCACGGCGACCTAAGCGCAGACGCGGCTTCGGGCGCCTCGACGAGCACGCCCGTGAGCTGGGTGACCGTGAAGACGAAGACGAGGTCGAAGAAGAGCTCGAGCGTCGAGACCTTGGGGTTCCGGTCGATCGTCTCCTCGGACACGCGGAGATCATCGCGTAGCTGTCGAAGTGGGACGCCGCGGGGCCAGACCGCGGCGCCCCACTCGTCACTCAGCGGAGGGAGAAGGTGACGCTGACCGTCGCCGACGTCTCTTGCTCGCCCGGGACGATCGCGGCGGAGTCGGCAGCCTGCGCCTCTGCACGGAAGAGCGGCTCGGGGGCCGATGCACCGCCCTCGACCATCGACGTGATCGGGCCGAGCGAGCGGCCAGCCGCCTTCGCGAGCGCGTCGGCGCGGAG
>JBGSXQ010000326.1:0-1526 GCA_041751315.1 Gaiellaceae bacterium
ACGGCGCGCGCGAGCGTCGCCTCGCGCTCACCGAGGTCGGGCGCGAGCGCAGCGATCTGCCTGAGCGAGGTGGCCCCGGCGAGCGAGCGCTGAAGCTCGCCACGCTGCCGTGACGCCTGCCCCGGATGGAATCGCTTGAGCACGAGCGGAGCCTCCACGCAGTCGCCGTCGGCAACGTCAAGGACGCGCGTCCAGAGCTCGTAGTCCTCGGACTCGCCGTACGTTGCGTCGTAGCGCAGGCCGTTGGCCTCGAGGACCTCGCGCCTCAGCACCACGGTGGGGTGGAACACAGGTGCCGAGAAGAGCGCGCGCCAGCGCATCGCCGCCCGACCGGGGTCGTGAAGATGAATCTCGCCGGGAACGCCGTCGCGATCGATGTCGAGCACTCCCGCGCCGACGAGCGCCACGCCGTCGTCCGAGTCGAGGAGCCCCAGGCAGCGCTCGAGCCAATCGGGGAACGCCACGTCGTCGGCGTCCATGCGGGCGACGTACCGTCCTCGCGCGCCGTCGAGAGCGCGGTTGAGCGAAGCTGCGAGGCCGAGCTTGGTGTCGTTTCGCACGACCCGGACGCGCGGATCTCCCAGACCCGCGAGCGTCAGGGGAGTCTCGTCGGTGGACGCGTCGTCGACAACGATCAGCTCGAGGTCGGCAACGCGCTGGCGCAGGACGCTCAGCAGGGCCGCCCGGGTGAACGGCTCCCCGTCGCGCACCGCGACGAGGACGGAGACGAGAGGGGCGCTCGGCACGACCGTCCCGTAGCCTACGGCCCGTGCAGCGAGAGCTTCCGTCGTTCGACCTCGTCGTCGCGACGGTCGGGAGGGCGGACGAGCTCGACCGCCTGCTCGCTTCCCTCGAGGCACAGGACTATCCGGCGCTACGCGCGGTCGTCGTCGACCAGAACGACGACTCCCGTGCGGCCGAGCGACTCGCCGGACGCACGCTCGAGGTCGTGCACCTGAAGTCCTCTCGCGGGCTCTCTCGTGCGCGAAATGCCGCCCTGGAGCACGTGAGCGCAGACATCGTGGCGTTCCCCGACGACGATTGTGTCTACCCGCCGGGCCTGCTCGAGCGCGTGGCCGAGCGCTTCGCCGCAGACGACCGGCTCGACGGGCTGACCGGTCGCGCCGCTGACGTGAGAGGGACCTCGTCGGCTTCCTGGAAGGCGGACGCCACGGTTCTGACGGACGACAACCTCTGGAACCGCGCGATCTCGTTCACCATCTTCCTACGCCGCGGCGTCGTCGAACGGGTCGGGCCCTTCGACGAGCGACTCGGGCTCGGGTCGAGCGAGCGCTGGGGCTCGGGCGAGGAGATCGACTACCTCGTCCGCGCGATCCGGCACGGCGGGCGAATCGAGTACGACCCCTCGCTCGTCGTGCAGCACGACGTGCGCGAGAACGACTCGACGATCGGCCTTCGAGACGGTGCCAGCGTCGGTTATCTCTTGCGCAAGCACGCGTATCGCGGGAGCACGGTCGGCCGGATGCTGATCCGCCCGGCGGGTGGGGCGCTGCTCGCGCTCGCGC
>JBGSXQ010000327.1:0-2588 GCA_041751315.1 Gaiellaceae bacterium
CGACGAGCACCACGCCGCCGCCCTTCGGCACGGGCATCCCGCCGAGCTGGAGCGCGCACGCGATGACCTGCGTCATGAACCCGGAGGTCGCCTGGTCTGGCCCGAGCCCGGTGTGGAGCACCCATGGCGCGAGCACGCCGCGTGCAGCGTCCGACTCGAACGTCTCACCGAGCCAGTCGCGGCAGCTTGTGAGCACGCCACCGACGAAGTCGAGCATTCCGCGCCGACCGAAGCGTCGGAGCGTGTCTCGCCCGAGCGCGAGCCCGGCCGGCGACCAGAGCTCGGTCCCGAGGACGCCGAACGAGAGGTCCGCGTTGGCCATGAAGCCGTTGAACATCCCTTCCCAGGCAGGCCCGTCGGTGCCGGCATGGCGTGCCAGCTCCGCGATGTTGTCCTCGAGCGAGGTCGTGAGGAACGCGGCCGAGCCGTCCGGGAAGGCAGCTCCCGTTGGAAGGTCGGTGTTGAGGTACTCCAGGCCGCGCCGGTCGAGCTCCGGCTTCAGCTCGGCGTACGCGGGCGACCCCGTGAAGAGCGGATGCCAGGAGGCCAGCACCTCGTGCGTGAAGCCCGGCTCGGTGAGGTCGGTCGACGTGCGGATGCAGCCGCCGAGCTCGGCCGCGCGCTCGAGCACGCACACCTTCCAGCAGGCCTTAGAACAGAGCGCGGAGCTCGCGAGCGCGTTGATGCCCGAGCCGATGAAGATCGCGTCGTACACCGCCACGGAAGGAACGTAACCAATGCGGTACCGGCTTGACATGTCACAGCGTCGTGTGACTGAATCCCACCATGCTCCTGCGCGAGGTCGAGTACGCACGCCCGGCGACGGTGGAGGAGGCGCTCTCGGTGCTCTCGGGTCATGACGGAGCGCGCGCGCTCGCGGGCGGGCAGACCCTCATCAACGTCATGAAGCAGCGCGCAGCCGCGCCGGAGGTGCTCGTCGACCTCGCGGATCTCGACGAGCTTCGGGAGATCGGCTTCTCGTCCGACGGGATGCTCGAGATCGGTGCGATGGTCACCTGCACGCAGCTCATGAGCTCGTCCGAGGTCGAGGTCGCGCGGCCGATCATCGCCGAGGTCGCGGGAACGATCGCCGATGTCCAGGTTCGCAACCGAGGGACGATCGGGGGCAACGTGTGCGTCAGCGACCCGACGAATCACTTCCCGGTGCTCCTCGTCGCCCTCGACGCGACCTTCACCATTCGCGGCCAGGGCGGCGAGCGCACGGTCGCTGCGGATGAGTTCTTCGTCGGCGTGTACCTGACGGCCGTCGGCGAGGGCGAGTTGCTCACGAAGATCAACGTGCCCGCGTCGAGCGGCGCGGGCGACGGGTTCGCCGGCCTCACGATCGGGGCGCACGGGACGTACATCGTCAACGCGGCAGCGACTGTCGCAGGCGACGCCGCTCGTGTCGCAGTCGGCTGCGTCGCTGCCTCACCCGTACGCGCGACCGCGATGGAGGAGCGTCTTGCAGGCGGGGACTACTCCGACGACGCGGTGCGCGGGGCGGCCGAGGGGCTCGGTGCGTCGCTCGACCCCCCATCGGACGTGCACGGCTCGGGCGACTACCGGCGTCATCTGGCGGAGGTCTCCGCCGTGCGGGCCGTCCTCCAGGCGGCGGGAAGGAGGAAGTAGTGGTCGAGCCGGTCACGAGTCGCACGGTCTCGCTCGAAGTGAACGGGGAGCAGATCGCGCTCGACGTGCCGACGCGCCGACTCCTCGTCCACTTCATCCGCGACGACCTCCGCCTCACCGGGACGCACATCGGCTGCGACACCGGCAACTGCGGAGCGTGCACGGTGCACGTCAACGGCGAGGCGGTGAAGAGCTGCATGATGCTCGCGGTTCAGGCCGAGGGCGCGCAGATCTCCACCGTCGAGGGGCTCGCCGCGGACGGCGAGCTGACGGCGCTGCAGCAGTCGTTCAACGATCATCATGCGCTCCAGTGCGGCTACTGCACACCGGGGATGCTCATGAGCGCGACCGCGCTGCTCGCCCGCAATCCGAGTCCCTCCGAAGAGGACGTGCGCTACGCGCTGCAGGGCAACATCTGCCGCTGCACCGGCTACGTGAACATCGTCGAGGCGGTCGTGGCCGCGGGAGGAACGGGATGACGCGCGTGATCGCTTGTGACGATAAGTCACAAGATGGGCCTTGTTCCGTGCCACGCCTGGGAAGAGGCTGCGATGAGAGTTAGTGACGATCGGTTACAAGCTGCCTCCACAGCGGTCGATACCGAACCGACCAGGACGCTCGAGAAGGGCTTCGTCGGGCAGTCGATCCCGCGCAAGGAGGACCGCCGGCTCGTCCAGGGCCAGGGCACGTTCTTCGACGACGTGCGCCGGCACGGAATGGGCTACGTCCACTTCGTCCGCTCGCCGTACGCGCACGCGAAGATCATCTCGATCGACGTGGCGAAGGCACTCGAGCTCGAGGGCGTCTACGGGACGATCACCGGCGACGAGGTCGCGATTCACACGGACCCCTTCTTCGAGATGTCCGTCGAGCCGGGCGGGAACGTCAAGGACTACGCGCTCGCGGTCGGCCGAGTGCGCCACATGGGCGAGCCCGTCGCGGCGGTCGCCGCGGCG
>JBGSXQ010000328.1:0-2495 GCA_041751315.1 Gaiellaceae bacterium
CGCGCGCGGCGAACCCGAACGCGCAGGCCGGCTATGGGGAGCGATCGAGGACCAGGTGCCAGGCGCGCCGCTCGGCGGCTGGCGACGCCACCGCGAGGGGTGTGAGCTCCGAATCCGCGGGCTCGCCGGATCTGAGTTCGAGCGTGGTCTCGCCGAGGGCCGCGCCTCGACGCTCGATGAGGCCGTCTCGATGGCGCTGGACTGAAACTCAAGGTGGAGTACATCGAGGCCAACGTTGCACTTCGAAGAGAATGAAGCCGTGACCGATCTCGACCGCATCGAAGCCCCGTCGCTTCCGGATCACGACCTCACTCCCGAGGAATGCATGGCCCTCGCGCGCTCCATGGCGAGTCGTATCGAGCTGAGCACGCTCGACCGTGGCGGAGAAGGGTCGTCCGAGCTCCTCTGGCGTGACGCGCACTCGGAGGGGTGGCTCAACACGTGGTGGGAGAGTCGAGACACTGGCTTTCATGACCATGGGGGCTCCTGTGTGGGCGTCCACGTCCTGGACGGCCAGGCCTCGAGCGAAGCTCTCATCGTCGGGGGCGGCCCTCGCCACGTCCGTACCTATGGAAGAGGCGAGTCGTTCTGCGCGCCTGACACAGGGATTCACCGTGTCAACCACGAGCGCGGCGCCGTGACGATCCACGTGTACTCGCCGCCGCTCACTGAGATCGGGCACTACGACGTCGTCGACGGAGAGCTCCGCCGAAACGCCGGGCCTGCGGACGAGGCCTCGCCACCCAGCCCGGGGCTCTCGGCAGCGCTCGATGGCAGGTTCCTCGATCCGTGACGGCTGAATGCGCTGGTCAGAACGCGTGCCTCCCCCGTCCACGGCGCGCATTGCCCCCCGAGGACAAGAAACTCCTCGGCATCGACACGGTGGAACTTCCGCCTCGAGATCCGCAGTCGCCTTCCGACGAACGGCAATAGGCGAATCTAGAATTCGAGCCGCCGTGACTTTCGACAGCAGGAAGAATGCTCTCAACGTCTTCTTGGAGTCCAAGCTTCAAGAGGGCTTTGAAGTCGAGACGCACAGGGATACCCACGCGATCATCGTCGCGAAGAAGTCGTTCCTGAGCCGGCTGCGCCCGCGTGGCGCGAACCGATACGTCGTCTCGGTCGACGAGCACGGCAGCGTGACGATGATCCCGGCTGAGCGGAAGCGAAGCTGACGTCGACGGTCTAGCTTCGAGTCAGAGGTCGCAACGCTCCCAGGGCCCCAGAGAGCCTCAGCGCTCTTCTCGGCAGCTGCCCCATCTCTCACGGCCGCCCCTCGATGAGCTCAAGCAGCGCGGCTGGTTCCTGAACAGGTGCCCAGGAGGGTCGCCCGGCGATGACGTGCACGGCCCTCTTGAAAGCCGACGCCCGGACTCGAACCGGGGACCCCTTCATTACGAGTGAGCGCCGGCGGGGTTCTCGGAGGGCACGGCAGGGCACCGCGGGGCAGGAAAGTCCTGCACGCTGCCCGCATTGCGGTGGCCTCCTCGGGACGCATGAGGACACCGGAGGACAGTCCGATGTACGCGGTGAGTACGCGGACGAGTCGGACGACGACGCTGACTTAGCCGGTACAGCCGACGACCCGCGTCGGAAGCGCGGGCCGTCGCGTAGTTCTCGACGGCTACGGCCTGGTGCTGCAGGCGATGAGCCGTCGGGCTGAGCGTACCCCGCCGACGCGGGGCCAGCGTCGACGGTGTGAAGCGGGCTGGCACGGTGGATCGTGCAAGAAGCGGACGTGCGACATATGCGGCCTCATCTGGGCGAAGGACTGGCGGCGCGTCCTGTTCGAGGCACTAAAGAGCCTCGGGGTACCGGTAGCACTGTCGGCCGTCACGCCGCCCGGCATCGATCAGCTTCCGTGGGACGAATGGCACTGCGCACATCTCGGGCCGCATAAGCATGGGAAGCGTCATGGGTGCCGGGTAGACGAGGACGCGCTCGCGGCGTGGTCATACGACATTTCCAAACGCTGGAAGCGGCTGCACAACGCTGCGCGGATCGCGACGAAACGCGAGATGGGTCGGTGCTTGCCGCTGGCGACGCGGGCGTGGGAGCCGCAAGCCCGAGGGCCTGGACACGTGCATCCCGTCTTCGCGCTGCACTCGCCGTCGGACGTGCGCGTGGTGGACTGCTACCTGGCCAACCTCGCTCGACTGGCGCCGAAGCACAACTTCGGCGTTGTGGGTCAAAGACGCGGCGTGAGTCTGCAGATCATGGACGGAGCTCGTGCAGCCGCTTACCTGTCGAGCTACTTCGTGCGCGGCAAGGGCGGAAAGGCGACGCTGCAGGACAACGCCCGGAACCCTCACCTTCCGCACATGCTCATCTGGGTGTCGCCGACGCTCACGCGCTCAACGGGCGTGACGATGCGGAACCTGCGGCGCTGTAGACAGCTCTGGGCTGTGCGTCTGGGGCTGCTCCCGCCTCCCTCGTGGCCGGCCGTCGAACTCGCGCGGGTCGTAGCGCTCGCGGGGCCCTGGCCGGCGCGAGGG
>JBGSXQ010000329.1:0-16793 GCA_041751315.1 Gaiellaceae bacterium
CCTCGCCGTGGTCGAACATCCGCTCGACGGACTCCCAGAAGGTCTCGAGGCCGTAGCGCTCGACCAGCCGCACGAGGGCGGCGGCGCCGGTGCGAACGCCGACGACCTCGGCGTTGATGTCGCCGGCGACCATCTTCGGCATGCGGGAGTTGGCGACGACCATGCGGAAGACGTCGTCGACCAGCTCGCCGCGGCGGTAGAGCTTGACGCCGGGGAAGATCGTGCCTTCCTGGAAGACGTCGACGGTGTCTGTCGAGTACGGCTCCTTGCCGCCGATGTCGAGCCAGTGCCCCTTGATCGTGGTGTACCCGATCAGCTCCTGGTCGTGCAGGAAGACCGGCATCACGAGCGCGGCGTCCTGCGGGTGCGAGCCGGTTCCGTAGGGGACGTTGTAGAGGATGATGTCGCCCGGCTCCAGCTCCTCCTCGCCACCGACCGCCTCGACCGCCCGCTCGATGCAGAAGCTGAGCGTGCCCATGAAGATCGGGAGGCTCGGCGCCTGCGAGAGCAGCCGCATCTGCCGGTCGTAGATCGCGACCGCGAAGTCCAGCACCTCGTAGATGATCGGCGAGAACGCCGTCCGGATCAGCGCCCTCTTCATCTGCTCCGCCGCCGAGTTCAGACCGTGCCTGATCACCTCCGTCGTGATCGGATCTGCATCGACCGCGCCTGCCGACACGCCGAGCCCCGCTTTGTAGACGATCGGCTCCATCGTCACCGCCCCGGCCATCAGCCGGACTCGGAGATGAAGAGGCACCCTGACGGGTCAACCCTCGCCACGAACTCGGAGTCGACGTACGTCGTCGCCGTCTCCTCGAGGATGATCGCCGGACCGACGACGTCGTCGCCTGCTGCGAGCGATGCCCGTTCGAGAACGGTGAAGGGAAGCTGCTCGCCGCGCGTGAACGAGTACGCATGCTGCGTCCGTTCTCCGCGCCCCTGCGTCGGTCGAGCGACCGGGAGATGCTCGGCCCGCCGCTGGAGCGGTGTCCTCAGGGTCGCGCGTACGTTCACGATCTCGACGTTCTCGTCCATCGTGAGGTTGAACGTGCGCTGATACTCGCGCGTGAACCGCTCGTGCATCGTCGCTGCGTCCACTGAGATCGAGCCCTCCTGCGACGGAGCTGAAACCGTGAGGGAGTGCTCCTGACCGGCGTATCGCATGTCGAGCGCGGCTTCCTGGTGTAGTTCGTCTCCGGTGCTCGTGCCCCGTGCCTCGAGCCCGGTGAACAGCTCGGATATCGTTTCGTTGGCCTGGGCGATCGCCTCGTCGGACAGCTTCATTATCCGAGTGCGCGAGGCCGTGCGAGTCAGGTCGGAACCGAGGAGTCCCCAAGCGGAGAAGTTCCCCGCATACGGCGGAACGACGATGTCGGCGATCTCGAGCTCTCGGGCGAGCAGCGTGGCGAAGAGTGGTCCTGCACCGCCGAACGCCATCAGCTTTGCCCGACGGGGATCCTGACCCCGTTCGATCGTGATCTCTCGGATCGCGTTGGCCATGTTCGCGGTGACGATCGTCATCACGCCGCGGGCGACGTCGTTCGTATCCATGCCGAGCTGATCCGCGAGCGGGGCGAACGCCGCCCGTGCCAGTTCGACGTCGAGCCGGATGCCTCCTGCGATCTGGCCCTCTGCGAGCATGCCGAGCACGACGGCCGCATCGGTCACGGTCGGCTGCGCGCCGCCCCGCCCGTACGCCGCCGGCCCCGGGTCCGCACCTGCACTCTGCGGCCCGACCCTGAGCAGTCCGCCGATGTCCACGCGGGCGATCGAGCCCCCGCCTGCGCCGATCGACCGCACGTCGACCCATGATGTCTGGACCGGCAGCCCGACGACCTTACCTTCGAAGAGCACAGCGGGCCGACCGTCAATGATCAGCGCCGTGTCGAAGCTCGTACCGCCGACGTCGGCGGTGATCACGTCGCCCAGACCGAGGTTCCGTGCGAGCTCTGCGCCGCCCTCCGCACCAGCCACCGGGCCGGACTGGATCGTCTCGAACGGCCGCTGCTCAGCCTCCGCGAACGTCATTGAGCCGCCGCCCGAACGGGTCACGAGTAGGTCGCCTCGAAGACCGACTCCGGAGAGCCGGTCCTCGAGGCGCCGGAGGTACGCCGTCATGTGGGGTCGGACGTATGCGTCGATGACTGTCGTGCACGTTCGCTCGTATTCCCGGTACTCACCGGAGACCTGATGCGAGAGTGAGACGTCGCCGGTGAAACCGAAAGTGCGGAGCGCGCGCTCGGCCTGAAGCTCGTGCTCTGGGTTCGCGTATGCGTTGATGAAGGCGACTGCGACACAATCGACCTGCTCCTCATGGAAAGTGTCGACTGCCCGCCGAATATCCTCCTCGTCGAGGGGGATGTACACCGTACCGTCAGCCCGTATCCGTTCCGAAACGGCTAGTCGAAGCCGCCGAGGAACGAGAGGCGCAGGGGGGCTCCAGAACAGATTGTACATCTCGTCGCGATCGCCCCGGCGAATCTCCAGCACGTCCCGAAAGCCACGCGTCGCAAGCATGCCCACGGTCGCGCCCTTGCGCTCGAGCAGCGCGTTGAGGCTCGAGGTCGTTCCGTGCAGGAAATACCGCGTCGACGGCAGGGATTCGGCCGGTATCGCTTTCTGGACCGCCGTCACCACGCCCTCCTCGGCCGCTGACGGCGTGGTCGGCTCCTTCGCCACACTTACCTCGCCCGACTGATCGTCGTAGAAGATCAGGTCGGTGAACGTACCGCCGACATCGACCCCCACCCTTGTGGACACGCAGCTACCTCCTCGTCTAATCGACCTCCCCTCACGTAACTGAGGATCTCACGCTCCCCAGGTACGGAAGTCCATCTCGTGCTGGTAGTGGTACGACTTCACCCGCTTGCTGAGGACCGTGACGAACTTATCCGCGTAGACCTGGACGCGGGGCGAATTCGCGACCCAGATCCTGGCAATGGAGTCGTAGAGCTTCTTGCGCTCGACCGCGCTGTTCGACTTGCGGGCCTGTGCGAGCAGCGTGTCGATCCGCTTGACGCAGATGTCGGAGAGGTTGAAGCTGATACCGCACTTGGCATCGTAGCCGAGCAGGTATCCGGCTTCGATCACGCCGGGGCCGTCGATCCGGATGAACGACTGAGCCTTGTGCTGCTCCATCGAGTTGACGTAGTCCGTCGCCGTCAGCTTGTTGATCGTGACGTTGATTCCGATCTGCTTCCACGTCCCCTGGACGACCGTGGCGATCTGCTCCTCGATCCGGTTTCCCTCAGGGATGTTCATGGTGACGTCGATCGGGGTCGCGACTCCCGACGCCTTCATCAGCGCCTTGGCCTTGGCCAGGTTGTACGGGCGCGGTTTGGAGATGGCAGCGTTGAACTCAGGCATCGCCGGCGCGTACGGCCCGTAGTAGAGCTCGCACCAGCCGAACGCGACCTTCTTGCAGATGTCGGCGGATGGCGTCGCGTAGGTCACTGCCTCGCGCACCTTCCGGTTCGTCCACGGGGCTTTCGTCCACGGCGTCCCGATGTACTCCCAGAACGTGGCGCGGTTCACGATGATCTTGTTGCTCGCCTTGCCGAGAAGGCTATGAGCCGCCCCCTTTGTGAGCCCGAGCGTGACGTCGGCGTTCCCTGAGCGCGCCTGGAGCAGGAGCGTCGGGTCGGAGTTGATGAAGTTGACGATGATCGTACTGGACTTCGGCTTGGGCCCGAAGAAGCCAGGGTTTGCGGTGAGCACCGCCTGCTTGTTCGGCTCGTAGGACTTAAGCAGGAAGGGGCCAGACCCGGCCGCATGGCTCGACATGTACTCGTTGAGGCCTTTCTTGACGCCGCCATGCGCCTTAATGACGCTCGGATCGACGATCGAGGCGGAGGGCTGAGCCATGTCCTGGAGGAAGTTCCCGTTAGCCTGGTTCAGCTTGATCACGAGGGTCGTCGGGTTCGCTGCAGTGATCGATCTGATAAGCGGCGGGTCGTAGATGCCGTCGTAGACGAAGTAGCCACCGCAGCCGCCCATTGTGATCGAGCGCTCGATCGAAAACTTCGCGGCCTTCGCGTCGACCGGCGTGCCGCTCGGGAACTTCACGCCCGCAGGAAGCTTGAATGTGTACGTCTTGCCGTCGCGGCTGATGGTGATCTTCTTGGCGAAGTACGGCCTGATGTTGCCGGGGTCGAACTGGGTCGTCCCACCCGGTCCACGCTTGCTGCCGTACTGGGTCAACCGAACGTAGAAGTTCGAGGCGAGGCCGATATCGTAGAGCCCGCAGCCCCACGCCGGATCAAGCGTCGCGGGTGCCTGATTGATGTTCACAATGAACGGCTTAGCCTGCCCCATGGCGCCGGATGCTCCCAGCATCAATGGCATGAGGATCGTGACGAAACCCGAGAGGACGATCAAGCGTCGCATTAGGAGCCTCCGTCTGTGAAAAGTGGCTTCCCGCTACTGCATAACGTGAGTTCGAGGATCCCAGACCACGACACACCTGTCAAGCACTCCGAGCGCTAGGGTCAGCCCATTCGCACTGTGCGCGGTGACGGCACGGATCGGAGCGCCTACAGCGCGGCGAGTGCCGTCAAGGTCTCGCTCGCGGCGGCGACCCCGAGCTCGACGTACTCGCACAGCAGGCGCTCGTTGGGCGCGTGGACGTTTCCCTCGGGCACGTCGAAGCCGGTCATCAACACGGGTATCCCTCGCTCGGCGAGAGCGGGGAAGATCGGCAGCGTGCCTCCGGTACGAACGAGGACAGGCGCACGGCCGAGCACCCGAGCGAAGGCCTCGCACGCGAGCTTCAGCGCCTGCGAGTCCGCCGAGACGAGGCCCGGGGGGGTGGCGGCCCAGCGTTCGACATTGAGCTCGGCGCCGGGCGGCGTCGCCTCGCCGAGCAGTCGCTCAAGCGCCTCCGCCACAACCTGCGGATCTTGTCCCGGCGCAAGCCGAACGGAGACGTTCGCGGTCGCCTGCACCGGCAGCACCGTCTTCTGGAGATCCGGCTCTCCTCCCCGGATTCCGTTGATATCGAAGGCCGTCGCAGCCCAAGTTCGCTCGTAGAACTCCGCCGCCGCCCTAGGATCGGCGGGACGGGCACCCTGCGCCGACAGGACATCGCCTCCCGGCGTGAGCTTCACCCACTCCTCCAGCTCGAGCTTCGAGGGGGAGTCTGTGCCAAGACGGAGGGTATCGGCCCGATCGCTCACCTCCGTCAGGATCCTGGTGAGGACCGTGAGCGCGTTCAGCGCCGCGCCCCCGAAGACCCCGGAATGGAGGTCGCGGTGACCGGTCTGCACTGTCAGATGGTGGTACACCACCCCCCGCGTCCCGAGGACGAAGTACGGGACGTCGCGCTCCGGCATCGGCCCGTCGAAGATGACGCACGCGTCCGCGCCCTCCGGATCGTTCCTGACGAACTCGACCACGGAGTCGCCGACGATCTCCTCCTCCGCATCGCACACGATCCGAACGTTCACCGGCAGGGTCCCCCGCTGCGCAAGCAGTGCGGCGGCCTTGAGCAGCAGGTAGAGGTTGCCCTTGTCGTCGGCAGCGCCACGTGCATAGAGCCATCCGTCCCGAACTTGTGGCTCGAAGGGTGGAGAGTCCCACAGCTCGAGGTCGCCGACCGGCTGCACGTCAACGTGGCCATACAGCAGAACAGTCGGGACGCGCTGATTCGCGAAGCGCCGCGAAGCGGCGATCGCACCCACCATGAGAGGGTGGCGCGGCGTCTTTCTGATCTCTGCTTCCCCGCCCGCCCCTCGCACGAAGCGCGCGACCCACTCCACGGCGTTCTGCACGTCGGCTGCGTGCGCAGGATCGGCACTCACGCTAGGTATCCGCAGGAACTCGTCGAGCTCGCTCATCCAGTCGGAAGGAACCGGCACCGGCTAGCACTGTAGTGCCGTTGCCGGCACCTTGTGGCCCGGGTACGATCCGCGGACTCTTAACAATGGCCACAGAGAACGAGCTGACCGCCCCGCGCTCACTCGACGCCTTCGAGGCGATGAGGCGACGCCGGATGCACCGTGTCTTCACCGACGACCCCGTCGATCGGGAGGAGCTCGATCGCCTCGTGTACGCGGCAGGGAGGGCGCAGGCGGTGCGCTCTGACATCCGGCACCTCGTGGTCGTCGACGACATTCGGGTCGTCAGGACGATCCGCCAGTCCTGTCCCGGTTTTATCTCCAACGCCCCAGCGCTGATTGCGATCTGCAGCGACCTCGAGCGAGCCGAGGCACTTGTCGGGCACCGCGGTGTCGTGGTCGTAGCGCGGCTCGACGCGGGGGCTGCCGCTGGATACATCGCCCTCGCCGCAGTCAGCCTCAGTCTAGGCGTCTGCACAGTGACGAGCTGGACCGAGGTAGCCGTGCAAGCGGTTCTTGGCCTCCCGCCGCACATACGCCCCGAAGTGCTCGTGGCGGTCGGTCATCCCGTTCCGAATCCGCCGCGAGCGATGCGACGCTTCGAGCCGATTGTTCACGAGAACCGGTTCGCGCGTGCCTGGGTCGCGCCGTGAACGAGCGCGCCGACCCGCGCCTCCTCGAGTTCGTCGTGTACCTCGTGTCGTGCGCCCGCTTGAGTCTCGAGGAACCCGAGATCTACGGCTCCTTCCGGCTGGTGGAGGGCGCTGCGCGCATCCTCGACATCGCCGGCGAGTTGGGGCTCGCGGTAGACAACGTGCTCTGCAGCGCACGAGAGTCGATCGAGCGCGAAAAGCTGCGTATGATCGACGACCACGAGGGGTACAGGGCGTGGCTGGATGAGCTCCTACGAGACCTCGTGACGGAGGCTTCTCGCCAAAACCTCGCCGACACTGCCTGAGCGGAAGCACCGCACTGGCCGTCGCAGCGCCGAGGATCCCCTCCCTCAGCATGAACCGCCTCGCGCTCGTCTGCCGGCCGCCACCGTATGACCCACCGAACATGCAGACGCGCCTAGCCGTTGACCGAGAAGCTGCTGTTTGGGTTGATCGTCCGCAACCGCGAGTAGAAGCCCGCATCGAGCTCGAGCCTCGCATACCTCGTCTCGATGCTCACAGGATCGGTGTCGTGCGGGTACCCGCCCTCGCAGGCGTCGATCAGCTCGGCCATGAGCAGCCCGACAACACTGGCGTTCTTGAACTGGTTGCCACTGGTTCCGATCGCCATGTAGAAGCCGTCGAGATCTGACTTGTCGTAGATCGGGATCCAGTCATCGCTCACGTCGTAGAGGTCGACGAGGCCGCGGGGCTCGTTGGGGATCGGCATGCTCGGGATCCGGCGCGCCAGACGATAGACCTGCGCCTCCCACTGGGCGCGTGTCACGCGCCGATCGTAGTGGTCGGGGTCATCCACCCACACTCGCGGGTCGCAGGGCGGATCTTCGCTGCCAACGAGGATGTTGTTCCCGGACTCGGGGCGGAAATAGATCCCCTGGTCGCCGTCCGACGTGTGGAAGCCCTCATGCTCGAAGTCGAAACCTGGCGGGGCAGGTACGACGTGCACTTCGTGCCGGAGTGGACGTGTCTTGACGTTCATTCCCTTCTCGACGTCCGCCATACGATTGAGGAGGTATGAGTGAGGCCCCGCGACATTGACGACAACGGGCGCGAGTATCTCCTCGCCGTCGCCGACCACCACACCACGTACTCGCCCGTTGCCTCGGAGGACGCCGGCCACACGCGTGTTGAACCGGAACGTCGCACCCTTCGCCTCGGCCGCGCGCTGGAGGTTGTGGGTCGCGAGCTGCGGGTCGTTGACGTAGCCAGATCCCGGTGTATAGATCGCGCCGGGGAGCATCTCCTCCGGCGTTTCCCAGAAGTCGGGGTGCTCCGGTCGTTCCGGGGGCCAAAAGACGTGCGTATCGAAAATGGGCACGCGCTCTGCCAGCGTCTCCGTGTCCCAGTCTTCGTACTCGATTCCCAGCGCGTCATAGTGCGCGAGCACCTTCTCGTGGTGCCCGGTGTGGCTCTTCAAGAGCACGGTTCCGCAGTTCACGTACTTCGCCAAACCCATCTCGTCGTCGACCTCGAGGTAATCCGCCCAGTTGCGCCAGTACGAGAAGCCTTCCCAAGCCATCGCCACACCTTCGTGGGACGAATAGTGCGCGCGGACAATCGAGCACGAGGAGCTCGTGGGCCCGTAGCCGGCCGCCGGAAGCGCATCCACATTCAGCGTCGAGTATCCCTTCCTCGCAAGCTCGAACGCGATGGCGGAGCCGATGACACCCGCACCTACGATCACGGCGTCCGGACGGTTGTTCACATGAACCTCGGTATGAGCGTCGACGGAGTCGGAGGGAGTCTCGCATGAACCTGGGACGCGTCGGAGTGCGAACCGCTGCGTTCCGCCTCATTTCAGCGAGGGAGGTCAGACTTGCTCGAGCCGGCGTGCGTGTGGACCGTCTCTGTTGGGTCTCCGGCTGGGGAGTCGGCTGACTGGACCGCACGCGAGGCTTTGACGCTAGTCGGGCGAGTCTTCCGCGCGTTACGAGAAGGCGTGGGGGTACAACCGGAGCGCCTGCTCCCTGGTGACGTATCCCTCGCGAACGTCGGTGTGAACGGCGGCCGCGTCTCGTTCGCCAGGGTCTCCGAAACCGCCGCCTCCACCGGCGCGGAGCTCGACGGTCGTCCCTCTGGGCAGGTGCAAGCGTGTGTGCTTGGAGATCTCGACGCTCCGGCCGTCCAGGTAGACGAGTGTCGCACCGTTGCTCCGGCCTTCGCCCCCACCGGCAAGCCCGAGCGGCTCGTTCTTCGTGCGCTCGATGACCGACGTCAACTGTAAGTCTTCTAAGACACGGAACGAGAGGTCGACGCCGAGGCCGCCCCGATGTCTCCCAGGGCCGCCCGAGTCAGGCGCGAGCTCGATCCGCTCGACCAGTAACGGGTTCCTCGCTTCCCAGACTTCCGCCGGAGAGAAGCGCGTCCCGGACTGCAGGTGGTGCATCAGGGCGCTGGCACCGTCTCCGCGTTCGTGCGCACCTTGTCCGATCGGATGAGGAGACGCATCTGCCCATGGCTCGCCGGTGTGGTCGCGCGTTCCCCACCATACGAGCGTGAGAATGTCTCCACCGCTCCAGGCCGGAGCGATCGAGGGCGATGCTAGCGCGAGAGCGCGATACATCGCCTCCGTCGCCTGGAAGAACGGCCAACCGTAGAGAAAGCATGGTGAGGGCGGCAGGGGATGAAACATCGAGCCTGGACGCGTCACGACTTTGATCGGGCGGAAATGCCCGTCGTTTGGCGCCTCACCGCCGCCGGCGAGCATCATGAGCGCAACCCTGGTCGACGACACGGTTGCCGGGTACGGACAGTTAAGCGGTCCGGCGAGAGCGTCCGGAGCGCCGGTGTAGTCGACTCGAACCGACGAGCCCTCGACCTCGACGACCACATCGAACGGAACCGGCTCATCGGTGACACCGTCGCTATCGAGCTCGGCGTGCCCGACGTATCGTCCATCCGGGATGCGTTCGAAGAAGTCTCGGACGGTTGCCTCGCCATGGTCAAACATCCGCTCGACGACCGCCCGAAAGACCTCGAGGCCGTACCGCTCGATGATCCTTGTGAACGCCGCAGCCCCTGTGCGCAGAGCGACGATCTCGGCATTCAGATCGCCTTCGACGAGCTTCGGAACGCGGCTGTTGGCGAGCACCGTCCGATAGACGTCGTCGACCAGCCGCCCTCCGGAGTAGAGCTTGACGCCCGGGAACAGCGTACCCTCTTGAAAGACGTCGACGGTATCGGTCGAGTACGGATCTTTGCCCCCAATATCCAGCCAGTGCGCCGTGACCGCGGCGTAGCCGATGAGCTCGTCGGCTGCGAAGACCGGCATGAGCACGGCACCGTCGTTGGCGTGGGCGCCACTGAAGTACGGGACGTTGTGGAACAGAATGTCGCCGGGCTCGAGCGCCTCCTCACCGCCGATTGCCGCGATCGTGGCCTCGATACCGAAGCTCAGCCTACCCATGAAGTGCGGCATGCCGAGCGCCTGAGAGAGCAGGCGAACCTGGCGGTCATAGATCGCCACGGCAAAGTCGAGCACCTCGTAGATCACCGGAGTGAAAGCGGTGCGGACGAGCGCCCGCTTCATCTGCTCGGCAGCGGAGATGAGAGCGTGTCGAACTACCTCGGTCGTCACAGGGTCGACGGAACTCGCATCGACGGACGCCGCGGGTCTCTTGTGGCGGTGCGGGACCGTCTGCCTCACGCGCAAGTCGCTTCGTGCCATTCGCAACCGTGAGTCTACGCTCGACCCGACGGCGTGGCAGCAACCGTCCCCGACCGCCTAATTCAACGTTCTGCGTTAACTATCGCGTTAGCGTAGCGAGTTGATCCGCGATGCTCGAACTCGCAAGAGCGTCAGGGCGCAGTAGGGCTACTTTAAACTGAAGAGTGCGTCGTGCGTGATGGGCCCTCGCCTGCGAGCCTAAGGTGCTGCACACGGCACCCTCTCCAGTTCTTCGCGGTCTTCCAATTCAGCTGGTAATAGCCATCGCCGAGGTTCTGGAGCCCGCTGCCAGACGATGCGACTTGTTCGACGGCGTCGGCCAGAGCACTGGGCTCGCAGCTGATCTGCACGCTCGCGACTTACGCGGATCCGAGGTTCGTGATCGGAGCAGCTTGCTCGCTCACGAGTCGCCACTTGACCATGCCGCCGTCGAGCTCAACGATGTCCTCGTAGCCCAGGCGGGCGAGCGTCTCGACAGCGGTCGCGCTCATGCTCCCGCTGCGGCAGTAGACGGCCAACGGGTGGCGGGCGCCGGAAGCTCGTCTCGGCGCACGTCGACTTCGTCGAACGCATGAGAGCAGGGATTGCGCCCGATTCCGGAGCGCTCAAGGACGCCGATGTGCCGCGTACGGGCACGACGGAGAGATCCATCCGTCCGGGTTCCTGCCTCTTTCACTCGGTAACGTCAAGAACAACGAGATCGTCCGCGTCTACCAGGTGCACCCGCTCCTGCGGCGCATCCGAGCGACAGACTTCGGCGGCCGCTGCGGGAGGTGCTCGTACCGAAAACTCTGCGGCGGCTCGCGGGCCCGCGCCTTCGCATCCACCGGCGATCCGCTCGCCGAAGACCCAGCCTGTGCCTACCAGCCGGTCTAGTCCGCGGAAACCCCGATGGCGTCCGCGCGACCGCGGGCGGATATAGGTCTCATAGCCGCACTGATCACAGGGAGGTTGCGCGATTGCGGTTACGAGCGACACGGTTGAGCCCCCAGCCCTGGCCTTGGGTCGGACAGCCGCGCGTCCTAATCGAGCATCCGGACGAGTCGGCACGCCAACTTGCCTCAGGAGCGTCCACGAGTGATCCTCGTACGGTTGCATCACGTATTCGGCGATCTCAATCAACGGTCGGCCCTCCCTGCGATATCGCACACCCCTTCCGCTCAAAGCGCTCAGTCATCGAGGACCGCAATGGCCTCCACCTCAATCAGCTGGTTCGGGTAGGCGAGCCCGACGACGCGGATCGCTGTTCCGGCGGGCCCCGGGTTAGCGAGGAACTCCATGCGCACCCTCGTCAGCCGCTCCCAGAATGGAATCAGCTCCTCATCGGGTCCGTCGAAGACGTAGTAGGTATTCAGCTTGACGACGTCCTTCCACGAGGCGCCCGCCTCCTCGAGCACACGCCCGACGTTCTCGAAAGTACTCCGGGTTTGGACTTCGATGTCACCTTCTCCGAAGGGATACGCGACCTGGCCGCCCGTAAAGACGATGTCGCCGACCCGCCATCCTTGGGAGAAGGGCACGGGCATGCTCCAGTCCCAATGGCCTTCGGGCATGATCCGCGTCTTTTGCATCCTTCATCGCTCCTTTCGTGGATTGCTGAGCTTGGATTTCGGCAGTGCTCCGAACGCCACCAACGTCTCGCGCGCCGCTGACACGCCGAGTGGAAGATGGTCGAGAAGGACGCGAACGCAAGCGTTTGCGCCTGAGCAGCCATCGTTTCGGCTATCTCCGGCACGCCGTGACCGATGCCGACGACCGCCGAAGATCCGCCGGAGCCGTCGAGATACCGTCGACCTTCGTCATCCCAGAGGTAAAACGCCTTCTCCGCGTTCCGCAAGAAGGTAGTGGCGAGCGAAGTCGCGCACGATGACGTGTCGGCCGTCGCCGCTTCGTCCCTGTCTCGGCGGGCTCGGCTCGATTTGGTTCAACGCGATGATTGGTCAGGCCACCTGGCCGCGCGCAGTTTATAAGACGTTCGGCGTTCACGCGGCCAGAACGACGTACCTTCCGCACCGCGACAACACGATGCGTCACGCCGATCAGCGGCTCCGCAATTGCCTCCTGGCCGTCAGAATGGACGGAATTCCGAACTCGACCTCTGCGCCCTGGGGATATTCAATCCCCTGCTTGGTCGCTCGATGAGCCGATGCAGTCGAGTACGAGGTGGAGATAGAGTCGTGCTCTCGCCTAATTAGGAGGTTCCTATGGGAGGAGCAAGCCAAGTAATAAGCGCCCCCACGCTGGACGAGCTCAAGCAGAAGGTCGAGGAGTGGTACGCGGGGGCAGCAGCCAACGGTCTTGAGGGTGTGCGGATTCCGTGGGACCCTGAGATCGCCCTTAAGACGGATGACGGGTACGAGTTTGCCGTGTGGGCGCACACGTGAGCTAAGCAGGAACGAGCACGCGCTCACTGTCTTCTCATCGCTCGGACCGGCTTTGCAAGCCGGAGGTCGCCGGTTCGATCCCGGCACGCTCCATCGAGTACGCAAGCGCAGATCCGCATGGTTCAGCCGTTTGGTGACCTTGGCGCTCATAACGGATGGATCCGCTGAAGTCCGCTAGGGACTCTTCTCAGGTATCGCCTGGCGCGAAACTGGCGCGCATCGACGGCACTTCCTGAACTCCAGCCCACCCCCCGTGCTCGGCGGGCATTCGGCCTGCGATGAAGCAACCTGTTTGCGGCAGTTGGCCGCCCGCTCCCCAGCGGTCGGCGTCGGGCAGGGGGCGTGACGAATGCCCCCTGCGCATTCGTAACAACACCAGAAGACCCTGGATCGGAGTGCTGAGTAGATCCGCACGGGCGACGGTGCGACTGGCCGACTAGTGTCGTGGTGTGGCCGCCCTGGAAGATTTGACTCCCGGCGCGCGCGTTCGCGGCGTCCTCCCTGACCGTACGGTCACGGTTGTTCAGGGCGAGTGGCACGGCACCCAGGCGCTCACCCTCACGTACCGCGATGACCAGGGCAAAGTCGACCACGAACTCCTCTATCGAGGCAACGAGCCCGCTCTCGAGATCGAGGAAGTGGGCCGCGCCTGGAGCTTCGACGCCGATGGCACGCTCTTCCGTCTCGCATCCGAGGCCCTGCGCATCCGTCTCGCGCACCTCTTCGACCCGTATCTCGCCGTCCACACGTCGAACCTCGACGCGCTTCCACATCAGATCCGTGCCGTCTACGGCGAGATGCTGCCGCGGCAGCCGCTGCGCTTCCTGCTCGCCGACGATCCCGGTGCGGGCAAGACGATCATGGCCGGCCTTCTGATCAAGGAACTGATCGTGCGGGGGGACATCCGCCGGTGTCTGATCGTTCCACCGGGAAGTCTTGTCGAACAGTGGCAGGACGAGCTCGCGCTGAAGCTCGGGCTCGAGTTCGAGATCATCACGCGGGACACGATCGAGTCGTCGCGCAGCGGCAACCCGTTCGCGGAGAAGAGCCTCGTGATCGCCCGGCTCGATCAGCTCTCCCGCAATGACGACATCCAGGCGAAGCTGGAGCAGACAGATTGGGACCTGATCGTCGTCGACGAGGCGCACAAGATGTCGGCGCACTTCTTCGGCCACGAGGTCAAGAAGACCCGCCGCTACCAGCTCGGCGAGTTGCTGGGTCGGATTACGCGGCACCTCCTCCTCATGACGGCAACGCCCCATAGCGGGAAGCCGGAGGACTTCCAGCTCTTCATGGCGTTGATCGATCCCGATCGTTTCGAAGGGAAACCTCGCAAGGATGCGCGGACACGCGATGCTCAGGGGCTGATGCGCCGTATGGTGAAGGAGGAGCTTCTGACGTTCGAGGGCAAGCCGCTCTTCCCTGAACGTCGTGCCTACACCGTCACCTACCCGCTATCGCCGCAGGAGGCGCGCCTGTACGACGAGGTGACCGAGTACGTGCGCGAGGAGATGAACCGCGCCGACCGTTTGAAAGCTGAGGGCGAAGGCCGCCGCGGGAACGTAGTCGGGTTCGCTCTCACCGTGCTGCAGCGCAGGCTGGCGTCGTCGCCGGAGGCGATCTACCAGTCGCTTCGCCGCCGCCGTGAGCGGCTAGAGACGCGACTGAACGAGGAGCGCCTGGGTCGGCGCGGCAGCGAAGAAGAGATGGACCTGACCAGCGGATTCGAGGCCCCCGAGGACATCGACGACCTGCCCGAAAGCGAGCTTGAAGAACTCGAAGACGAGGTCGTTGACCAGGCATCGGCGGCGAAGACGATCGCCGAGCTCGAGTACGAGATCGAAACGTTGCGCGGGCTCGAGCAGCTGGCCGAGCAGGTTCGCCGCTCCGGCACAGACGCGAAGTGGATGCGGCTCGCCGAGCTCTTGCAGGACAGCGAGGCGGAGATGTTCGACGAGACCGGGAAGCGTCGGAAGCTGATCATCTTCTCCGAGCACCGCGACACGCTCAACTACCTCACGAGCCGCATTCGCACGGTGATCGGTCGGCCGGAGGCGGTGGTGGAGATCCACGGCGGCATGCACCGTGAGCACCGTCGCGAAGCACAGGAGTCATTTCTCCAGGACCCCGATGTGTTCGTTCTCGTCGCAACTGACGCGGCCGGGGAAGGCGTGAACCTGCAGCGCGCCCACCTGCTCGTCAACTACGACCTTCCATGGAACCCGAACCGGATCGAGCAGCGCTTCGGCCGCATTCACCGGATCGGTCAAACCGAGGTCTGCCATATGTGGAACCTGGTTGCGTTCGAGACACGCGAAGGACTTGTGTTCCAGCGTCTACTCGAGAAGCTCTCAGAGGCATCCAAGGAGCTCGGTGGTCGCGTGTTCGACGTACTTGGCGACGAGATCTTCGAAGACCCGCTCCGCGACCTGCTGATAAGGGCTGTCCGCTATGGCGACCAACCGGAAGTGCGAGCGCGGCTCGACGAGATCGTGGATGCAGCCGTGGGTGACAAGTTGAAAGCTGCGTTGAAGGAGCGGGCGCTGCTCACGGAAATGATGAGCGCCACCGATGTCGAGGAGATCCGCAGGCAGATGGAGGAGGCGGAAGCACGTAAGCTGCAGCCGCACTACATCCGCGAGTTCTTTCTCGAAGCATTCCGGTTACTGGGCGGCCAGATCTCCAAGCGCGAACCGGGCCGCTACGAGATCTCAAACGTCCCAGCCGAGATTCGAACCCGAGGCAAGACGCTTGGAGTCGGCATTCCGATCGTTCCGCGCTACACGCGCGTTACGTTCGAGAAGGCGCTCATGTCCCCGCCCGCGGAGCCGCAAGCGGAGCTCCTCGCCCCGGGGCACCCGCTACTGAATGCGACGGTGGACTTGGTGCTCGAGCGTTACCGGCCGTTGCTCAAGCAGGGAGCGATGCTTGTCGCCGACGCCGACGAGACCGAGGAGCCCCGCGCACTCGTGTATGTCGAGCATTCGATCCAGAACGCCCGGGAACTCGAGGACGGGCAGCGGCAAATCGTTTCGAATCGGCTCCAGTTCGTTGAGCTGACGCAGGACTGGGAACCGCGTATTGCGGGCTATGCCCCCTACCTCGACTACCGGCCGATCGAGCCCGACGAACTCGAACTCGTGCAGGAACTCGTCGGGGATGAGTGGTTGTCCCGAGGGGTTGAGACGGCAGGCATCGACTACGCGATTACCCACGCCGTTCCCCAACACCTGGCCGAAGTCAAGGCGCAGATCGAGACGCGCGTCGATCTCACCAAGGAGGCCGTGCATCGCCGGCTCACACACGAGATTCAGTACTGGGATCACCGCGCCACCGAGCTCAAAGAGCAGGAACTGGCCGGAAAGCAGCCACGTATGAACTCCGGTCGCGCCCGCCAACGCGCCGACGACCTGCAGGCCCGGCTCAAGCGACGCATCACCGAGCTCGACCAGGAAGGCCAGCTCTCGCCGCTCCCACCCGTCGTCGCCGGCGGCGCGCTCGTGATCCCGCGCGGCCTGATTGAGCGCCTCCACGGCACCCGCACAGTCGCCCCCGCCATTCACGCGAAGGACCGCGAGCGCGTCGAGCGGATCGCGGTCGACGCGGTTCTAGCCATCGAGCGAACGATCGGACGCATCCCGGAGGAGAAGCCACACAACAACCCCGGCTACGACATCCTTTCCCGCCCAGCAGACGGGGGGCCGCTGCTCTTCATCGAGGTGAAAGGTCGCGTCGCAGGCGCCCCCACATTCACGATCACGAAGAACGAGGTACTCCATGCACTCAACAAGGCAGACGACTACGTCCTCGCGCTTGTCCGCGTCGACGGCGACGTAGCCGACGAGATTCGCTACATCCGCCAACCCTTCACCGGATCTGATGAGGTGCTGTTCGGCGTGACCAGCCTCAACGCCGACTGGGGCGAGATGTTCGAAAGAGGCGAAGTCCCTAGTTGACGGCCAGGCCGCGTAAGAAGCTGATTGAAGTCGCGTTGCCGTTGGATGTGATCAACAAGGCTTGTGTCGACGAGGCGAGCCCATTCACCCCGCGGCACCCGCGCTCATTGCACGTCTGGTGGGCCCGGAGGCGTCTCGCGGCGGCGCGTGCAGTGATCTTCGCTCAGATGGTCGACGACCCGTCGGCCTGGCCCGAGCGGTTTCCGACGGAGGAAGAGCAGGATCGCGAGCGACAGCGGCTCTTCCGCATCATCGAGGAACTCGTCAAGTGGGAGAAC
>JBGSXQ010000330.1:0-8386 GCA_041751315.1 Gaiellaceae bacterium
GCTCGCTCCCACACCGTTGGTCGCGCGCGCGCCGACGACGGCGCTCTCGACGATTCCTCCCTGCTCCAGCCTCGCGCCTGCGCCGAGCACCGCGAGGCTCCCCAGCCGTGCTCCCTCCGCGACTACTGCGCCCGGCCCGACGTACACGGGCGGAACGAGCTTTGCGGCGGGGTGCACCTCAGCCGTCTCGTCGACGAGTGTGAAGTCGGCGCCGAGCGCATCTCCCACCTCGGTCTGGAAGATCCGCTCGAGGACGTCGCGGTGCGCCTGGAGGTACGACTCCGGCGTCCCCACGTCGAGCCAGTAACCGGGAAGCGCGACTCCGAACACCGCGCCGTCTGCAGCAAGCCGGGGGAAGACCTCGCGCTCGATGGACACAGCCCGGCCAGGAGGCACGAGGTCGAGCACCTCCGGCTCGAGCACGTAGAGCCCGGCGTTGATCAGGTCGGTGTCGATCTCCTCCGGGCGTGGCTTCTCGAGGAACGTCTCCACGCGGCCGTCCGCGGCGGTGCGGACGAGGCCGTAGCGGCTGGGGTCCGAGACCGGCGTCAGCAGGATCGTGGCCTTCGCGCCCGTCGAGCGATGGAAGGCGACCAACTCGCCGAGATCCGCCTCGCGGAGCGAGTCGCCGTTCAGCGCGAAGAAGCTCGACTCGAGCCCACGGCCGGCAAAGCCGATCGCGCCGCCCGTTCCGAGCGGCTCGTCCTCGACCGCATACTCGAGCGCCATGCCGTCGTGGCGCGATCCGAACGCGGCCTCGATCTGATCGGGGAGGTAGCCACACGACACGATCGAGCGCTCGACGCCATGACGGGCGAGGTGCTCGAAGGTATACGAGAGGAGCGGCCGGTCGACGAGCGGGAGCATGTCCTTGCGCATCCGGTCGGTGAGCGGTCGGAGCCTCGTACCCTGACCGCCCACGAGGATGACCGCCGGGAGCCTCATAGGCCGACCTTTGGCCTATGAGCGGGGAGGAGCGTGGGGAACCGGGAGGTTCCCCACGCTCTCAGGAAGAAGGGGGAGCGTGGGGGAAAGATGGTTTCCCTCACGACCCCGAGCCACAGGCGAGGGGTGCTCATACGACGGGTCGGCCTATGCCCTCGTAGACGAAGCCGAGCGCGCGCATCGCATCCGGATCGAGGAGGTTTCTCCCGTCGACGATTACCCGGGCTCGCATGCGGGCTCCGGCGGTGCCCCAGTCGAGCTCGCGCAGCTCGGGCCACTCTGTGACGATGACCGCGCCGTCCGCGCCATCCAGGGCTTCGAGCGCCGTGTCCGCGATGTCGACGCCGTGCAGGTGTGCGTGACCGTCCGCGATCGGATCCCAGGCAACGACATCGGCGCCCTCGGAAAGGAGCCGTCCTGCGAGGACGAGGCTCGGCGCCTCGCGCATGTCATCGGTTCCGGGCTTGAACGCGAGCCCGAGAAGCGCAATCCGCTTGCCGCGAAGTGGCCCGATCCGCCGCTCGAGCTTGCCGATCACCCGACGCTTCTGCAGCTCGTTCACCTCGATCACGGCGTTGAGGAGCTGGAAGTTGTAACCCGAGTTCGCGGCGAGCTGCTTGAGCGCGAGAGAGTCTTTCGGAAAACAACTCCCGCCGTAGCCGATCCCCGCCCGGAGGAACGACGGGCCGATGCGACGGTCGAGGCCGACCGCCTCGGCGACCGCGACGACGTCCGCCCCCGTCGCCTCGCAGACGTTCGCAATCTCGTTGATGAAGCTCACGCGCGTCATCAGCGCGGCGTTGGAGGCGAGCTTGACCATCTCCGCGGAGGCGACGTCGGTGCGCACGACGCGCGCGTCGATTCCCTCGTGGAGCGCGGCAACGAGGTCCGCGTCCGAATCGTCGAACGACCCGATGACGATGCGATCGGGCTCCATGAAGTCGCGCACCGCCGTGCCCTCAGCCGTGAACTCGGGGTTCGAGGCATAGCCGACGTTCGCGAGTCCGCGCGCGTCGAGACGATGCCGAACCGCACGTCCAGTCCCCACCGGCACCGTGCTCTTCATCGCAAGGACGACTCTGCGGTCGACCTGCGGCAGCTCGTCCACGACCGTCCAGACGTCGGAGAGATCGGCGTCACCCGAGTACGTCGGGGGTGTGCCGACCGCGATGTAGACGACGTCGACGCGTTCGACCGCCTCGGACACGTCGGTCGTGAACGTCAGGCGCTCGCGGTTTCGCTCGAGCAGATCGTCGAGCCCTGGCTCGTGGATCGGCACGACGCCGTTGCGGAGCGCGTCCACCCTGGCCTCCACGACGTCCCGAACCACGACCTCGTGGCCCAGCTCCGCCAAGCACGCGCCCGTGACGAGACCGACGTACCCCGCGCCGAAGACTGCGACCCGCACTAGCTGCTCTTCACGGAGCCGAGCGGCTTCAGACCCTTGGCGATGGCGATCATCGTCTCGTTGGAGAGGCGGTCGAGCAGCGTGTTGATCACCCAGTAGTCCGCCTTCGGCGTGCGCAGCACGACCATGTGGAGCTTCGGGCCGTTGTAGTAGAGGTCGTAGATGCGGCCGCCGATGCGCCGCGTAAGGCTCTTGTCGGCGAGCGCCGGCGCGCCCTCCCAGTCCGTCATCTGGACACCCCAGTACTCGTTCGAGCCCATGTGGTAGACGAGCCTCACGGCCTTGTGCTTCTTCTCCTCGTCGATCCAGTACATCCGCGCCGGCATCGTCGAGTCCGTCCGCGAGCTGCGCTCGATGACGGTGGGGACCATGAGCGGAAACGGGACGCGGTCGCGGCGCTCGCGGAGCTCCTCGATCGACGCGTTTGGTCCGTACACGACGTTCGGGCGCTCGCGCTTCGGCGTCTGGTCGATCGGTGCCGAGGCAAGGCTGCCGTGGAACGTCTGGCCGACGACGACGGTCAGCATCGCGCCGTTGGCGAGCTGTGAGATCTGCCGAGGCAGTGGCTGCAGCTCGGCCGAGGCGAACAGGTTCGCGACCTTCTGGCCGGCCTCGCGCGCGCCGAGTCGTGAACGGTCGAAGTAGATCTGCGTGCGGAAGTAGTCGAAGCTCGGGGCATTCGCGGGAAGACCGTTCGGAGGCGTGAGAACCTGGTACGAGCGCTGGCCGAGGAGGTACCCGGCCGTCGACGCCGAGCCCGCCACCCCGTTGCCGTTCAACACCGTGACGGAGGTCGCCCTGGGCGCAGGCGCTCGCGTCTTCACCTTCTCGCCGAGCGCGACGGCGGTCGCCTTCTCGGACGACTCGACGTCGGGATGCGTGAAGGTCGTAACTGCCTTCGTGATGTTCTCCGAGTCGGTCGTGAGGTCGGCGAAGCCCTCTAGGCCCTCGATACGCGACTGGAACACCCGGCCCCGAGGCAGCCCGTAGGCGAAGAGGGCGTACGAGAGCACCGTGCGACCGTCGACATCGACGCCGCCGCCCTGCGCGACCTCGACGTTCGTCGTGACCGCGTTCACGACCTTCGGCAGCGCAGTCGCCGCGAAGCTCTCCTGGATCTGGCCCTTGAACGCCTTGACGAACTGCTGCTGGCGCGCGACGCGATAGAGGTCGGAGTCGGCGTGGCGGTAGCGCACGTAGTCGAGCGCCTGCCTCCCGGTGAGCTGCTGGTAGCCGGGACGCAGGTCGATGGTCGCGTAGCCGGTCGGCCCACCGCGGTCGTTGAAGTACCGACGGTCGACGTCGATCCACGCACCGTCAAGCCGATCGACGATCTGGCGGAACCCACGAAAGTTCACGGTGATGAGGTAGTTGATCTGCACCCCGGTGAGGGCACGAACCGTCTGCAGCGAGCCCTGCGGCCCACAGTTCGCGTACGCCGCGTTGATCTTGTCGAAGTACGGCGTGCGATTCGGGCAGCGGATCTCGACGCGCAAGTCGCGCGGGAAGGAGAGAAGCGAGATCGAGTCGGTGGTCGGATCGGCGCGAACGAGCATGAGGGTGTCCGAGCGCCCATCGGGCCCGTCTCCCTTGCGACTGTCGTATCCGATGACGAGAGCGACAGCCGGTTCGCCCGGAAGTGGAACGTCGAGCTGCTGCGCCGCCTTGCGAACCTCTGGCGTTTTCGCGGCAACGGCGGCGACCGACTCGTGGAAGTAGAGGTAGGCCCCACCTGCGGCTCCCGTCGCGACGACGAGGCACGCGATCCCGAGCCACATCGCGAGGCGCCCGATGAGACCCGCGCGCGATGGCCTGGAAGGTTCGGGCTGACGGTAGAACGCAACGGGCGAGGACGTCCCGGGCGGGAGCACCGCCTTCCCGTTCCCGTTCGGCGCGGCGCCGCGCCCCAGTCCTCGTTTCAGGGTGGTTCGCATGAAAGTGTCCTGTTACCGATGACCCGTTCGAGCGCTCGAGGGGGCCATGAGCGCGACGGCGGAGGATAGCTCAGTGATAGGCCGTGATTCTCGGCGGAGCCGCGGATTCCCTGCGAAGCTGCGCGCACAGGTAACGCTCCATCATGCGGGAACCGTAGCCAGATCAGCGAGCGCTCCGGCGAGGACCCCGATGTCCTCGGCCGTCCCGGCGGTGATCCGAAGGGCGTCCGGCGCGCCGAACGAGGCGAGTGGCCGCGCGATGACGCCACGACGGAGCAGCGCCTCGTTCAGGGCTGCGGCGTCACCGACCCGCACGAACAGGAAGTTCGCCACCGCAGGGCCCGCGGGCTCGAAGTCGTGCCTGCGCAATGTGTCTTCGAGCAGGCTCATGGCCTGACGGTTGTCGGAGCGGCGCCGCTCCAGCTCGGCCGCGACCGAAAGGCTCGCAAGCGCGGCCTCCTGACCGGCCGACGTGACATCGAAGGCACGCCGCACCTTTCCGATCGCAGTGATCACGTCGGCAGGACCAACCCCATATCCGACGCGCAGCCCCGCGAGGCCGAAGATCTTCGAGAAGGTGCGCAGGACGAGCACCCGCTGCCCGGCGGAGAGGTACTCGGAGACGCCCTCGGGGTATTCGGGGTCGTCGATGTACTCGAAGTACGCCTGATCGAGCACCGTGAGGACGTGAGAAGGCACGCGCTCGAAGTACGCGTCGAGCTCCGCACGATCGTTCGTCGTTCCGGTCGGGTTGTTCGGAGCCGCGACGAAGACGAGCTTCGTCCGCGGCGTGATCGCGTCGAGCATCGCGTCGAGGTCGACGCGCTCATCGCGAAGAGGGACCCGTGTCGGCGTGCAGCCGAGCTTGAGCGGGTCGATGACGTAGCTCGGAAACGACGGCCACGCGGTGACCACCTCATCGCCGGGATCGAGCGTCGCCTGACACACGTAGCCGACCACCGCGTCGGCCCCCGCGCAGACGATGACCTGCTCGAAGCCGACACCGTGGCGCTCGGCGAGCGCCGTGCGCAGCCTCCAGGCGCCGCCGTCCGGATAGCGGTTCAGCTCGAGCGTGGCCCGGGCGATGGCCTCCTCGGCCTCCGGGAAGGGCCCGTACGGCCCCTCGTTCGACGCGAGCTTGACGACGCGCTCGAGACCGAGCTCGCGCTGAACCTCCTCGACCGGCTTGCCCGGCTCATACGGCACCAGTCCCGCGAGCGCGGGACGGATCAGCGACCCGTGGTCGCCCCCCTGCGCCGAGCTCACGTGGCTGGAATGGGCTCCGGCGCGGTGACGTACTCGCCGACGATCTCCGCGTCGTGCTCGAAGCGTGCGTCCCCGTCACCCTGCCTGCGCCTGAGCACGATGGCGAGCGCAGCGGCGAGGATGCCTGCCGAGACCAGCCCGAGACCGACGTACGCAGCAGCGCGCATGCCGCTCCGGTGCCTACGGCGCTTCTTCGCGACCGAGCGCTTGGCCGCCTTGAGCGCCAGATAGCCGACTACGGCGTTCCTTCTCGTGTAGACCTTCATGTGGAGCAGGGTAGCTGCCCGGCGCTCACTTGCGCCGTGGCGGGAGGTGGATGGCGCGGCCCAGGGCCACGAGCCCAGCCTCCTTCAGCCCTTCGGACAGCGTCGGGTGCGGCGCCATCCCGTCTGCCACGGTCTCGATCGTTGCCTCGGCGTCGAGCGCGACGACCGCCGCCTCGATGAGGTCGGTCGCATGTGGCCCGACGATGACGACGCCGACGAGCTCGCCGTAGGTCGTCTCGTGGATCGACTTCACCCACCCTGCCGTCTCGCCCGTCATCACCGCGCGTGCGTTCGCCACCCAGGGGAAACGTCCGACCGCGATGTTCTCCGCGCCGTAGCGCTCGACCGCCTCCGCCTCGGTGAGACCCACCCCGGCGATCTCGGGATCGGTGTAGATCGGTCGCGGCACTGCGGAGTCAGGCATCTCGACTGCATGCCCCGTCGCGTTCTCGGCGGCGATCTCGCCCTCGCGGAACGCGGTGTGGGCGAGCTGCCAGTAGCCCGCGACGTCGCCTGCCGCGTAGATGTTCGGGGCCGACGTGCGGCGATGTGTGTCCGTGCGGATCCCGGCGCGCGAGTCGAACTCGACCCCGGCTGCCTCGAGTCCGATCCCGTCGACGACCGGCGCCCGCCCGACCGAGACGAGCATGAGGTCGCACTCGACCGACTCGCCCTCGCCGAAGTGAACCGTGAGAGCCGCGCCCGTATCCTCGACCTTCGTGCACTGCTTGCCGAGGTGCACGACGATCCCGCGTCGCGCGAACGACTTGCGCAGCTCACTCGTCGCGTCGGAATCCTCCTGCGGGATGAGCGTGTCGAGCATCTCGATCACCGTCACCTCGGTACCGAAGCGCTCGAAGATCGAGGCGAACTCGCATCCGATGATGCCGCCGCCGAGGACGACGAGCCTACGGGGGACCTCCGTCTGCGCGAGAAGGCCGGTCGAGTCGACGCAGCGAGGCGACTCGAGCCCCGGGATCGGCGGCGTGACCGGGTACGAGCCGGTCGCGACGATCGCGTTCGCGAAGCTCAGGCCGATGTCACCCTTGTCGAACGCGACGGAGCGCGCGTCCTCGAAGCGCGCACTGCCCTGGAACCACGTGACGTTGTTGGCCTTGAAGAGCGACGCCACGCCGCCCGTCATCTGCTTGACGACCTGATCCTTCCACGCGTTCGCCGTGGCGAAGTCGAGCTGGGGCTCGCCCGACACGACTCCGAGCTTCGGGTTGATCTCCCGCGCGGCATGCAGTGCATGCGCTGTGGTGACCCACGCCTTGGTCGGAATGCAGCCGACGCGGAGGCAGGTTCCACCGAGCTCGGCCTCGCGCTCGACGCAGCCAACGCGTGCCCCGAGTTGTGCTGCGCGGATCGCCGCCGTATAGCCCGCCGGCCCGCCGCCGAGGACGACTACGTCGAATTCCATGAGCGCGATCCTACCGGGGTCGTTACAGGCTCCGACGCATCGTCAAGCTCTGCGCGTCCCCTGCGTCGATCTCCCCGAAGCCGTGCTCCTCGTAGAAGGTGACGAGTGCCTGGTTGTCACGTTCGACGCTGAGGCTGAGAGCGCCGTAGCCGTCGGCTCGAGCGCGCTCGCAGAGTGCTTCGAGCAGCGCCTCGCCGATCCCGCGGCCGCGTCGGCTCGGCACGACAGCGATCGCCAGCTCGGGCGTCTCCTCGTCGACGAAGCCGTAGCCGGTGAGGTCTCGATCGAACAGCCGGTACCACGCAGCGCCCACCGGGAAGCCGTCGTCGATCGCGATCAGCACGGTGTCGCCGGGGCGCCCCCATCCCTTGACGTAGCGCGCAGCCGGCCCAGGCCCCTCACCCGGGTTGCGCTCGCGCCAGTAGTAGGCGTGGTGGAGCATGTCGCGGAGGAACCTCACGTCTTGCCGACCGCCGCGCCGGATGACCATGCTCGGACCTTAGAGCGCCAACGCCGGCGCTTCGACGAGCTGCTTGACGGTCATCAGGAACTCGGCCCCCTCGGAGCCGTCGATGGCGCGGTGGTCGCAGGTGAGCGTCATCGTCATCGTCCGCACGATCGCAAGCTCGCCGTCCACGACGCTCGCGCGATCCTCGATCGAGCCCACTGCGAGGATTGCCACCTGCGGCGGGTTGAGCACCGCGACGAACTGCTCGATGCCGTACATCCCCAGGTTCGAGATCGTGAACGTCCCGCCCTCGAGATCGGCGAGCCGAAGCTTGCCCTCACGTGCACGCGAGACGATGTCCGCGCGATCCGCAGCGATCTGGAGCACCGACTTGCGGTCGGCGTCGCGGATCACCGGAACGACGAGGCCGCTCGGCGCCGCCACCGCGAGCCCCACGTTCGCCGCCGCGAAGCGATGGATCCTGTCCTCGACGAAGTTGGCGTTGACCGGCGGATGACGAACGAGAGCCGATGCCACCAGGCGCGTGAGCACGTCGGACACGGTCGGCTTCGCCTCGCCGTCGCGCAGGAGCTCGACCATGCGTTCGCGCGTCGCGACGAGCGCGGTGGCGTCCGCGGTCGCCGTGAGCTGGAAGACCGGTGCCTGCCACGCCTCTGTGAGGCGGCGCGCGATCGT
>JBGSXQ010000331.1:0-6872 GCA_041751315.1 Gaiellaceae bacterium
CGCGCTCGAGGGCGACGCCGGACTGGGTCGCGAGCGCGGTGATCAGCTGTCGCCGCTGCTCGTCGACCCAGTCCCGTTCGCGCGAGCTGACGAGGAGGGCGCCGAGCACGCGCCCGTCACTCGACCGAAGCGGCGTGCCCATGATCGACTCCATGCCCGTCCGGGCGCGAACCTCGGCCACCTTCGGGAAACGCTCGTCGTACTCCTCACTGCTCGACACGACGATCGTGGCTCCCGCACGGATCGTCTCGGTCATCACCGTGGAAGCCGAGAGATCGATCTGGGTATGGCGCTCGGCGATCGCGCGCGGTACTCCCGAGGCCACGACAGTCGTCGCGACGTCTCCGTCCACGATGCCGACGACGGACATCTCCATGCCGACGAGCGCGAGATCCTCCAGCGTCGAGCGCGCCACGTCGTCCACCGACTCGGCATCGGCCAGGTGGGATGCGTTGCGTTCCAGAAGCTCGGCTCGCTCCCGGGCGTCGCGTTCGGACTCGAAGAGCAGTGCGCGCCCGAGCGCGAGCCCTGTCTGCTCGGCGATCGCGCTGACGAGCTGTCTCGCCTCCGCATCGAGCCAGGCGGAGTCGGAGACGCTCACGGCCAGCGCCGCGAAGGGCCGCTCCTCGTCTCCGATCAGTGGAACGCCGATGAATCCGTGCATCCCCACGTCACGCCGCACGCCGGTGAACGAGGGATACCTGGCCTCGTACTCCTCCGCCGACCCGATGACGATCGTCTGGCCGGTCCGCAGCGTTTCCGTGAGCAACGACGGCTCGGCGAGCGGAAACCGTGCGAACCGCTCGCGCGTGTCCTGCGGAATGCCCGAGGCGCCGACGGTCTCGACGAGATCTCCGCGCGCGACGCCGAGGACGGCGATGGTGATGCCGACGGACCGCAGATCGGTGATCGTGGATTCGGCCACGTCGCGAACGGTGACGGCCGCTGCGAGGTGAGCCGCATGTCGCTCCAGCAGCTCGGCTCGTTCGCGCGCGGCCTGCTCGAGCTCGAAGAGGCGCGCCCGGGCGAATGACTGGGCGATCGTGTCTGCCCCGGTTGCGAGGTAGGCGGTCTGTGCGATGTCGAAGGGCTGGGGGTCTGCGTACGCGATGATCAGCACGCCCACGGCCCGCCCACCCGCGATGAGCGGGATGTGTGCCCACGCACGACCCAGGGAGGGATCGTCGCGTCCGAGCTCGCCGGTTACCGCCGGATACTCGCGATGAAGCGCCTCCCAGTCGCCGAGCAGGACCGGCCGACGGCTTTGCGCCGCGCGGGCCGGCGGCACGCTCTCGCTCAACGCGATCTCGCCTTTGGCGTCGATGATCGCCCGGGAATCCGAGTCGTGCTCGATCATCCGCAGCACCCCGTTCTTCTCGTCCAACGCGAAGATCGAGCCGCCTAGGCCACCGACCGCAGGGATGTACTGCGTGACGACGACCGTCGCGACGTCACGCGGCGAGGTCGCCGCCGCCAAGCCAGCGGTCACCGCCTGGAGGTCGTCTGTTTGCTGCTGCAGCGCCTCCGCTCGCTTGCGGGCGGTCCGCTCGGACTCGAACAGTGCCGCGCGCTCGGACGCCACCCGTCGCTCCTCCTCCGCCCGACCGAGGGCGGTGGCTACCCGATCGCGCTCCGCGATCTCGGCCGCGAGCGCAAGGGCGCTGGCGATGATCACGCCCATGCCGATCTGCAGGTAGACGAGCGCCGTCTGCGGCGAGAGGTCGAGCGACTCCCAGTATGTGTGCCCCCGCGCGGTGGACTCGGCAACGACGATCGCCAACGTAGCGCCCATGACCGCCACGCCTTTCGTTCCGACACGAAAGGCCATGACGACGAGCAGCGCGATCGGGGCGTACACGAGGGCGAACAGGTCTGCGCGAAGAACCGCGAGCGCGCAGAGCGTGCCGGTGAGCGTCATCGCCAACCCTTCAAAGGCGCGTCGCCCAGAGAGAGCCGACGCCGACTCGGACCACCACGCGAGGATCGCTCCTCCGATGACGAGCACGCCCAGCCCGTCCCCGACCCACCACTGGCTCGCGAACCTGGCCCAACCCTCCCCGCCGTCGATCACCACGAACGTCGTTGCGCCGAGCGCTCCCCCGACCGCAGGGGCGATGACGACCGCGCAACCGAGAAACGCCACAAGATCGCGCGTTCGACCGAGATCGACCCGCGCCGTCACCGCGAGCAGGAGCGCCGCGCCGACGAGCGGCTGTGTCAAGTTCGCGATCACGTATCCCGCACTCGCCTGAGCGCCGAGCCCGTGCCACACGTCGATCGTGAACTCGGCGAGGCCGGCTGCGATCAGAACGACCGGCCACTGACGCCGGGGCACTAGGACGAGCGCGGCGAGCGTCACTCCCGCAGCCGGGAAGAAGGACGAGCTGACACCGCCGGCTCCGAACCAAGAGAACGCGAGCTCAGACCCGACCGCGTACCCGGTCAGCACGAGGGCGAACAGGACGAGCGGGCTCACCCGAACCGGTCCAACCGACGCCGCGCCGTCCTTCCTTCTTCCGGCCACCCTCACCTCCCGCTCGTCAAGCGTGGACGGAATCGTAGAGACGTTGGCAGAAGGTGCTGCGGCCTTCCTCAGCCCCCATACGCGGCGGCGGGCTCGGCCGGCCGTCGCCCTTCAGCTCCGCGTCGACGAGTGTCGCGGCGCTCCTGCTGTTCGAGTCTTGGCGCGGTGTGCCGGCGGCAAAGCGCTGGGAGAATTGGAAGTCAGTCCACAGGTAGGGTATGTGTGCTTCACGGCTAGTCAACCTGGGGGTTCGGGCCGTCGAGGTGGGAAGCGCGTCACGGGTCGAGGCACTGTCCTCGTGCCGGGTTCGGTGTTCACGTCGTCGACGTGATCGATCTCCGAGAGGTGGCGAGCGATGGCAGGAACGCTCGAAGACGGCCACGTCGACTCTCCGGCTGCGACCGTCACGCCATCTCGGTGCGGCGCACGTTTGAGATCAGCGGGGTGTTGGAACAGATCTGCTGGGCGCCGTCGTGACGAGTCGCTCGACGGAGTCGCCGACACCCCGACCGCCGGAGGGAACGATGAAGAGCGCCCGAGAGACTCTTAAGCCCGAGGAGATCGAGGTTCTCGATCGCCGGGCGTGGAACCTTCCCCGTCCTCCCCAGCAACCGCAACTCCACGAGCCGCCGTTCGCCGTGCAGCCCGGACGCGAGGACAAGACCGAGGCTGAGCCGGAAGTCGCGTAGCGACCTCGATCGCAGCGCCCCAGTCGCCGTCAGCGCTTAGCGACACCGCCTGCGGGGTACGACCACCTGCATCACGAGGAAAGGGAGGTCGCCCATGACCCACTTGTCCGGGTCGGAGATCATCGCGAACTGGCCGGAGGAGTCGCGCGAAGCCGCGCAGCTGCTTCTCGACAAGTACGGAGAGCCCCATGAGGCGTCGGAGTCGTATCTGGTCTGGCACCGCGTGGGAGCCTGGAAGCGGATCGTCGCCTCGAAGGCGTTCTGGACGCACGACTTTCCGGCCCCGCACTTCGACTCCGTCGAGTCCGTGCTCGACTACCACGTCCCGACCGAGATGTTCACGCCGCTCGCCGACTTCGACGGAAGCGTGGTCGTCGAGCGCACCGCGGGCGAGGTCTCCGCGCGCTGTCACGACGAGAAGGCGAACAACCTCGCCCTGAACCTCATGGACGACATCGTGACGGGCGAGCGGACGGTCGAGGAGGCGCGCGACTACTACGCGAAGGAGTTTCTCGACTACCGCCGCAAGAAACCGACGCCGTACATGAGCGAGCTCCACTTCGAAGCGGGTGAGGAGACGGCGGATCCGGACGAGCGGGTGCTCTCCGACGAGGATCTCGCTCGAGCCGAGACGGACGGGAAGACTGCGGAGCAGGCCGCATGAGCACCCCTCGCCTGTGGCTCGGTCATAGGCCGAAGGTTGCCCTATGAGCGCGAGCGAGTGGCCGCAGGGTCGCGAGCCGGGGCTCGACCTGCACACGTGGGAGAGCACGTGGGCATCGATCGAAGAGGACGCGGAGGGCGATCTCGACGCGGCTCTGAGCCAGTGTGCGGAGCTCGCTCACCGAATGCTGGTCGCAAGTGGGTACGCCCTCGACGACCCTGTCGCACGCCAGGGTGACGCGCCGGAGATCGTCGCGACCTACACGGCCGCACGCGAGACAGCCGAGCGTGCCGAGCTCGGAGCGGCATCGCGGAGCGAGGTCGAGCTCGCGATAGACGATCTGCGTGACCTCTTCGGCACGCTCACATCGACCCAGCGCGCGTTGCGGTCGGGGGGTTCTCGTCCGGCGCGGGCATGGCGCTCTGGCTCGGGCTCGCCAACGGCTATCTCTTCGCCAGCGTGATCGCCCTGTCCGGCGGCGGCGTCCTTCCCGGCGAGCGCGAGCGGATCGGCAAACCGCGTGTCTTCGTAGCGCACGGTCTGCGCGATGCGGTCATTCCGATCCAGGTCGGTGGCGATCGGGTCGCGGGCGCGCTGCGCGCGGCGGGCTACGACGTCGACTACCGCCCCTTCGACGGTGGTCACCGTGTCGTACCGGCGATCGCACGCGGCGCTGTCGCCCAGGTTTTGCAACGGCCGGGAACCCGTTGATGGCGGCACACTTGCGCTTCGCCTGGCGCGCGGTTCGCAACGCGGTGCAGGAGGCACGAGACGACGGGATCACGACCCTGGCTCAGGCGCTCGCCTACTCGCTGTTCCTCGCGATTCCGGCGAGCTTGCTCGTCGTCCTCGGGGTGTTCTCGATCGTCGCGGATCCGAGCTCGGTCGACGAGCTCCTCGAGCGTGCGGGCAGCGTCATGCCGAGCGAGGCCGTTGCGCTGCTTCGCGACAGCCTCACGCGGTCGGCAGAGTCGACTGGAAGTGGTGTCCTCATGACGGTGCTCGGCCTCGCGCTGGCGCTGTGGACGACGACCTCGGCGGCGACGACGCTCATGATGGGGTTGTCCCGCGCCTTCGACGTCGACGACCAACGCGGGTTCGTACGCAAACGGCTCGTTGCGCTAATGATCGTGGCGGCGCTCGTCGCTAGCGCCGTCCTTGTCGTCGGCCTGTTGATCCTCGGCCCCCATCTGGAACGCTGGCTCGGCTCCACGCTCGAGGCCGAGACGCTGACGGCCTGGGCCTGGTGGACCGCTCAGTGGCCGATCCTTCTGGGCGGCCTCGCTTTCGCCTTCGCCGTGGTTCTCTCCATCGGCCCCGACGTCGAGCGCCAGAGCTGGAGACTGGTCGTCCCGGGTGCTGCGGTCGCTGTCGTCACCTGGCTGGCGGCTTCCGGTGGCTTCGCGTTGTACGCGGCGCATTTCGGCTCGTACAACAAGAGCTGGGGCACGCTTTCGGCCGTCGTCATCACCCTTGTGTGGCTGTGGCTGACGAGCGCCTCGTTGCTCTTCGGGGCCGAGCTCAACGCCGAGGTCCGTCGGCTCCGTGAGAAGCCTGAAGTGGCGAGCCTGCACGGCTCGCACGGAAGCGGGCACGCCTCCTAGAACGGAGGCGTGCCCGCTTCGTGTCTGGCTCTCCCGGCGTCACCTGTGTTTGCGCATGTGCGTGGACGGGCACACGTCGTCCATGCCGACCATATTGCGTATCGCATCGCGCATCGAGCCAGGATCGCCCAGCGAGCCGGGCCCGCCGATCCCCATTCCTCCGGATCCGCGTCCCGAGCCGGGCGGACCGATCCCGCCGCTTCCGGATCCATTGCCCGAACCCGACCCCGAGCCGCCGGAGCCCGATCGGATACCAGATCGGGCAGTCGTGCTGCTGAGGATGGCCGAGCTTCCACGGGGCCTCCGGCGCGTGGCCTGAGCCTACGGGTCGACCAGGTTCAGCTCCGTCACGTTCGCAATTTCCAAGACGCCGCCCGCGATCGAGTCCGGCGGCGCCACGACGTCGAGGCGAGTCCCCCGATCGGCCGCCACGCGTGCGACGTTCACGAGCATCCGAATCCCTCGGCTGTCGATGTAGGTCACGGAGCGGAGCTCGAGCACGACGACGGCATCGTGCGGGATGGCATCGAGGACGCGCTGCTCGATGTCCTCTGCATTCGACAGGTCGAGCTCTCCGACGACTGCGATCCCGACGTAGGCCTCTTCGTTCAGGACCTCGATCCCAGCGAGGGACTCCGTCATCTCATGGTGCCGTGGCTCCGGCGAACACCATGCGGACGAGCGTTCCGTCTCGTCCGGATTCGACGTCGACCGAGCTCGCAACAGCCTCCATGATGTTCGCTCCTCGCCCTCGGTCGCTATCCTCGTCGGAGGGAGTCTTCCAGGTTCCCCGGTCTCCGATCGAGAGGACGATGTCCTCGCCGGTGTCTTCGATCTCGACGGTCACGTCCCCGGACACGGCTGGTGTGTAGGCGTGCTCGACCGCGTTGGCGCAGGCTTCTCCCAGTGCCAGGACGATGTCGCCGCGGCGCTCATCCGGCAGGCCGCGATCCGACAACCAGCTCCGAGCGGCCCGTCGCACGGCCCCGAGCTCCTCCGACCGCGCTGGGAAGGACAACCGAAAGGGCGCCGATGTGAGGGCGCGGACGAGAAGGACGACCACGTCGTCCGGTTTGGCCGGCGACCGCAGCATCTCGACAAGTCGATCGCACATCTCCTCGACGGAGGCTTCGCGCATTGCCACCACGGCTTCCCGGAGTCGCCGAAGTCCCTCGCTGATGTGCTCGCCACGGCGTTCCACCAGCCCGTCCGAGTAGAGCAGGAGCACCGATCCGGGCCCGAGGGTCGCGCGCGCTTCCGAGCGGCCCGGCGACTGGGCCCCACACAAGGGCGGGGTTCGGCCGCCGTCGAGCCAGTGCGCCTCGCCGTCGTGCGTGACGAGCAGCATCGGCGGGTGGCCCGCTGTGGAGTAGCGGAGCTCCCCGGTTGCA
>JBGSXQ010000332.1:0-5725 GCA_041751315.1 Gaiellaceae bacterium
GCGCGCGGATCTGCCGTCGGACTGGTCGCCGTACGCCGTGCGTCGCCTGCGCCAGGCGCCCTACGACCAGGCCTGGCTCTACCTGCGGACGCTGGAGGCCGTGCCCGAGCCGGTCGTAGGAACGGCCCTCGCCCAGATCGAGCACGTGCTGCACCGCGATCTCGCCGAGCTGATCTTCGCGCGCCTCCGTGACGGCCGGGAGGAGATCGGCGAGGAGACGCTCCGCGACAACGTCCCGGTGGGCCTCGCGGAGACGATCGGCGAGCTCCTCGACGAGTGGGACACGCTGATCCCCGAGCTGCGCGAGGCGTTCGAGGAGTGGCGGACGACCTCCCTGGATGCGGCGTTCCTCGAGCAGTTCGCGCGCATCTGGCGGCGGCCCTTCGACGAGCCGCCGTCCCTGCTCGTCGGCTCGAGGCCCGAGATCGTGGAGCTGATCCACGAGGCGATCTCGGGCCAGCCCGCCGAGTCCGTGCTCCTCGTCGGCGAGCACGGAGTGGGTAAGACGGCGCTCGTGCGCTCTGCGCTCGAGCGGCTTCCGAGAGGCTGGCTCGTGTTCGAGGCATCGGCAGCCTCGGTCAACGCGGGAGCGATCTACGTCGGTGATCTCGAGGGGCGCGTGCGGCAGCTCGTCGAACGGCTCCGCGGCCGCGCGGTCGTCTGGGTGCTCCCGGACCTCGAAGAGGCGCTCTGGTCTGGCCGTCACAGCCAGAGCCCAACCGGTCTGCTCGACCTTTTGCTGCCGCCCATCGAGGCAGGCGACCTGCACGTTGTCTCCGAGGTGTCCCCGAGCTCCTTCGAGCTGATCATGGCGCAGCGGCCACAGGCCGCGTCGGCGTTCAGGGCGCTGCGGGTGCGACCGCTCGACGAGGAAGCCTCCATCGCGATCGCGGCGCACGCCCTCGAGCATGGCGATCTCGACGTCGACGTCTCCCACGCCGTGCTCGCCGAGTCGTACGAGCTCGCGCAGCAGTTCGTCCCGGGCTCAGCGCCTCCGGGCAACGTCGTCCGTCTCCTCGAGTCCACCGCAGAGGCTGTCGCCGAACGGGGCGCACGCACGATGGAGGCGCATGACGTCCTCGAGACCATTGCCCGCACGACGGGGCTTCCGCTGGCGCTCCTCGATCCCACAATCGAGCTCGACCTCGCGGATGTTCGCGGATTCTTCGAAGAGCGTATCCTCGGCCAGCCGGAACCGGTCGAGTGCCTCATCGAGCGGATCGCCATGATCAAGGCGGGGCTGACCGACCCGACCCGCCCCCTCGGCGTCTTCCTGTTCGTCGGGCCGACGGGGACCGGAAAGACCGAGATCGCCAAGGCGCTCGCGGAGTTCCTGTTCGGCTCGCAGACCCGGCTGATCCGGCTCGACATGTCCGAGTACCAGACGCCCGACAGCCTCGAGCGCCTCCTCTCCGACACGAGCATCGAACCCCAGGGGGCGCCGCTCGTCTCGTCCGTCCGACGCGACCCGTTCTCGGTCGTGCTCCTCGACGAGTTCGAGAAGGCTGCGCCGCCCATCTGGGATCTCTTCCTCCAGGTCTTCGACGACGGGCGGCTCACGGATCGCCACGGTCGTGTGCTGAATCTACGCCGCTGCGTGATCGTGCTCACGTCGAACATCGGGTCCTCGATCGCCAGCGGCCCCGGCCTCGGGTTCGACCGGCGGGCGGACGCCTTCAGCGCGGACTCGATCAAGCGAGCCGTCGGCAAGTCGTTCCGGCCCGAGTTCCTCAACCGGCTCGATCGGCTAGTCGTCTTCCGGCCCTTCGAGCGCGACCAGATGCGCGCGCTCCTGGAGAAGGAGCTCGCGGAGGCGGCCAAGCTGCGCGGCCTCCGCGGACGCCCGTGGGCGATCGAGTACGACGAATCGGCGCTCGAGTTCATGATCGACGAGGGATTCAGCCCCGAGTTCGGTGCTCGGCCGCTGAAGCGTGCCGTCGAACGACACCTCCTCACGCCGCTGGCCCGAGCGATTGTCGATCGCACCGTGCCAGCGGGCGATCAGTTCATGTTCGTGACGGCCGGGCGTCGTGGGCTCGAGGTTCGCTTCGTCGATCCCGACGCAGACGAGTCTCCCGCAAGCACCTCCGCCGAGCGGGAGACGGGGAACGACCTCGACCTGCGGTCGCTCATGCTCTCACCACGGGCCGACTCTCCGGCCGCCGGCTTCCTGCTGGACGAGCTACAGCGGGTACAGGCCGCGATCGAGGGCGACGCGGTGCTCGGACGCAAGCAGGCGGGGCTCGACGCGATCGCGCAGCCGGGGTTCTGGGACGGCGCGGATCGCTTCGCCGTCCTCGCCGAGGTCGAGTACCTCGACCGCCTCGAGGCCGCCTACGAGACGGCACTGAGGCTCGGAGCGCGCCTTGGCGGACAGGCCGAGCGCAACGGGCGCGGGTCGACCGAGCTCGTCGACCTCCTCGCGACCCGGCTCTACGTTCTCGACGCAGCACTCGCCGACCTCGGTGGCAGCGTCCCTCGCGACCTGTACCTCCGCATCCATCCGGTCGGTGACGCCAACACCGAGCCGAGCGCGGAGCTCATAAAGGTGCTCGCGGAGATGTACGAGGCGTGGGCGGAGCGCCGCGGGATGCGCGTGGCAAGGGTGGAACCCGATTCGAGTGGAGATGAGCTGATCGCGGTGAGCGGCCTGGGCGCAGCCTCGATTCTCGCTGCAGAGGTGGGACTCCACGTCCTCGAGATCGTCGGCGAGGAGACGCACGATGGCGACAGGCCGGTCGAGCGCGTCGTCGCAGCGGTCGAGCTCGTCCCGCAGCCGCTGGGGGAGGGCGAGCGATCGACCGCGAGGAGCGCCGAGGAGGCGTTCCGCGGACAGCCGACCCCGACGGAGATCGTGCGGAGATACCGGTCCGGCTCCTCGCCGCTCGTCCGCGACGCGGTTCGCGGCTACCGCACCGGGAGGCTCGACCGCGTCCTTGCGGGGGACTTCGACCTCTTCTGACCTTCGTGGCGGGGCACCCCGACCGTCCCTGCGGTGAAGCGGACAGGCGCCGCAGCCCTCTCTAGCGAGGAGCTAGCGAACGTCTAGCGGCGCCGGCCATGCTCGGGGTCAACCGGATCGCACAAGACGATCCTCGATACCAAGGAGGCACCATGCCCCGCATCAGATTCGAGCAGCCGAAGCCCGAGAAGAAGCAGCCGGGCGAGCGCAACAGCCGTAATCGGCCAGCGCCGACCGCGTGACCCACCTCGAAGAGCGGAGCCCGTAGCGACATCGCTCCGGGCTCCGCTCCAGAGGGGTTCCCGTGCGCCTGCGCTCCCTCTCATCCGCCTTCATCGCCACAACCACGCCGGGTGCTCGAGCGAGGCGGCACGCTCGACCTCGGCCGCGAAGCGCTGGCGGAAGGAGGGATCGTCTGCGTAGGCAGACGCGATCAGCTCGAGCGCGACCGGACGCTGCAGCTCGGGGTCGAAGGCCCGGTACACCTCCCCCACCCCGCCGGTTCCGGGTATTGACGAGCCGGTAGCCAGCGAGCGTTGCTCCGACGAGGGTGTCCGCAGCCATGCCGTGCCGGGAGTGTCACGCGCGGGGGCGTGCGTCCAGGGGCGCGGCGAGCCGGGTGGCCCGAGAACGAGGCGGCCCGCAGCGGGATCTAGCGAGGCTCTAGCGATCCTGTAGCAGGCTCGTCGATCCTTGGCTCATCACCTAGAGACGACAGCGGGTCGTCTCGCCCGACGCCAAAGGAGCCCGACATGATCGCTCGCCTCATCTGCATGACCACGACGCTCGCCTCGTCGCTTCCGCGCTCGCGCCGCTGGCGCTTGCCGGGTTGAAGGGCAAGTAGTCCGCAGCCGCCTTGCGTTCCTCTCTCTCTTGCCAGCGGCCCGCTCTCGAGCGGGCCGCCTCACGTTGGGGGTGCGCCCAGGCCTCGTCGGGCTGCGTCGAGCGCCTGTCCAACCGTGAAGCTACTCCCGACCCGGACCGCAGTAGCAAGCTCGTCGACGCCGATCGCCTGCTCGATCCGCTGGAAGATCGCTTTGCGATCATGGTCGTCGGTCGGGCCCCAGGGCATCGTCGCATCGATCGCACCGAAAAGCTCAGCGGCCTCCCTGAGTCGCCCCTCCGAGTCGAGGAACTCTGCACACGCCTCGAGTGCGCTCCATCGAGCCATGGCATCTGTGTGCATGTCACACATCTCCAGCGCGGTAAGCAAGTGCTCGCGAGCCCTCTCGGACTCGGACTCGGCGATCGCGATCTCGGCGAGGAGTCCGTGCGCGTAGATCGTGAGAAACGGCTCGTGGTGGGTGGCGGCGATCTCCAGAGCTTCCTCTGCAAGCGCCACAGCCTCCTCAGTGTCACCCAAGCGAAAGGCGACACGACTGAGATTCTCGAGGGAGATCGCAACCTCGATCGGCCCACCAACCTCGCGAAGCGCCTCGAGCGCCTCACGTTGCATCCGTGTGGACGCTAGGAGGTCGCCTCTGTCTCGATACAGGGCAGCGAGGTTGCCGAGCGTCTTGGCATGGGCGAGCCGATCGCCGAGCACGCTGTCGAGGGACATGCTCTCGGCCCACGCCGACTCGGCGGTGTCGAAATCGCGCGTTCGGTAGGCGATGATCCCTCGGGCGCTCAGCGCCTTCGAGAGAAGTCTCTCGTCCGCTAGCTGCCGGGCAAGCTGAACCGCCTCGTTGAGCGGCGCAACGGCGTCGCTGTAGTTGCCATGGCGAAGGCACAGCGACGAGATCGTGACGAGTGCATGGACTCGCACGTCAGAAGCCACGTCGAGGTGAGCGTCGAGAACATGGATAAGCACGTCGTACGCCTCGCGCGACCCGGTACCGCCGTGTATCCAGAACCGCCGAAGCGACGCGACTATCTCGAGTACCCGCTCCGGTTCCACCTCGCAGGCGAAGGCGAGAGCAAGACGGAGGTTCTCCGACTCCGACTGCAGCGCTTCAACCGCATCCGTGGCCGCAATGCCCTCCAGACGTGGCTCGGCATCCCGCGCAAGAGCGAAGAACCAGGAGAGATGCCGCCCGCGCACCTCGCCATCCTCTCCGGCCGCGGCGAGGCGCTCGACTGCGTACTGGCGGATCGTCTCGAGCATCCACAGGCGCCTGCCGCTAGGAAGATCGCGGGTGCGCAGGAGGCTCTTGGTGAGCAGCGAGTGCAGCGTCTCGGGGCCGACGCGTGCGACCGTCTGCGCGGCCTCGGCGGTACAGCCGCCGGCGAAGACCGAGAGGGCGCGGAAGGCGCGTTGCTCCTCCTCGTTGAGCAGCGCGTACGACCAGTCGATGGTGGCGCGCAGGGTGTGGTGGCGGGGATCGACGTCCCGGGCGCCTTTCAGCAGGTCGAGGTGCTCGCCCAGGTGCTGCAGGAGCTCGGCGGGGGTGAACAGGCTCGTGCGGGCGGCAGCGAGCTCGAGTGCGAGCGGGAGTGAGTCGAGGCGCTCGCAGAGAGGCGCAATGGCGGGGTCGTTCGGGTCGAAGGCGGGGTCGAGCGCCCGGGCACGCTCGCAGAAGAGCTCGATCGCCTCCCCGGCTTGCAGGGCGGAGACGGGGTACAGGCGCTCGGCCTGCAGGTCGAGACGCTCGCGCGAGGTGGACAGGACGGTCGGGCCCCGGGGAAGATCGCGCAGGTGTGCGACCTCGGCGGCGATCTCGGGCAGCAGGTGCTCACAGTTGTCCAGGCAGAGCAGGAGATCCTTGCCCGTGAGCGACTCGGCGAGAGTGTCGGCGAGGCTGGTCGGGGGCTGCTCGGAGA
>JBGSXQ010000333.1:0-1595 GCA_041751315.1 Gaiellaceae bacterium
CTGGGCGCCGGCAGCTCACCCGTCCTGCTGGTGTCCGGATGAAGCGGCTCGCGGTCGCTCTGGCCCTCACCGGCGCCTGGCTCGCGTTTCCCGCGGGCGCCGAAGCGGCACGGGTCGCCGTCGGGCTCGAGCGAGCCTCCGACGCACGTGTCGTTGCGGCAGCGATCACGCTGCGAACGGGCACTCGCCCCGAGAGCCTCCGCCCGATCCCGGCGCTCATCGCCGAGCTTCCGTCCAGCGTCACGCTCGAAGGAATCAGTGGGATCCGCTACGTCGAGCCGCTCGTGACACGCCGGTTGGCCTTCACACCGAACGATCCGCTCGTCCCGAAGCAGTGGTATCTGCCGTACAGCGGCTTCTACAGCTCCTGGGTCACGCTGCCCAGCTTCGAGTCGATCCCGGTCGCAGTGATCGACTCCGGGGTCGACGCGAGCCATCCCGATCTCGCGGGCAAGATCCTCGATGCAGAGAGCTTCGTAGGCGGCTCCGCACGCGACGACACGCTGGGCCACGGAACCTTCGTGGCCGGGCTCATCGGCGCAGGTGTGAACAACGGCGTCGGGATCGCCGGCCTCGCGCCGTCGGCGCAGTTGCTCGTCGCGAAGGTCGTCACGAAGTCGCGTGCGATCCCGGTCGAGGCTGAGGCGAAGGCCATTCGCTGGGCCGTCGACAACGGCGCCCGTGTGATCAACATGAGCCTCGGCGGAATCCGCGATCCGCTCGATCCCGAGCGGGACACGTCCTCACGCCTCGAAGCCGACGCCGTCGCATACGCGGTGGCGAACGGCGTCGTAGTCGTCGCGGCCGTCGGCAATTCGGATCAGGCGCCGTCGAGCCCATGGAAGTTCGCGAGCTATCCCGCCGCTCTACCGCACGTGCTCGGCGTCAGCGCGACCACCGACACGGGCAGCATCCCCTCGTTCTCGAACCGAGACGCCATCTACAACGACCTAGCCGCACCGGGGCTGCGGATAATCTCTGCGCTCCCTCGACCGCTCACGGCGCGCTTTCCGGCGTGCTCGGATCAGGGGTACTCGAGCTGTGGGCCGGAGGACTACCGCGAGGCCCAGGGAACGTCGTTCGCCGCTCCGCAGGTGAGTGCAGCGGCGGCCGTGCTCCTCGGCCTCCGACCGACGCTGCGGCCGGAGCAGGTGACGAAGATCCTCCAGCTCAGCGCCGTCGACCTCAACGCGGCGACCGGCTGCGCGGCGTGCGGGATAGGCCGGGACGCGTACTCGGGTTGGGGGCGCCTCGACGTCGCAGCCGCGGTCGCCGCGCTCTCGAGGCGTCTTCCCGAGCGCGACTTCTACGAGACGAACGACGACGTCGCCACGCGCGCGTACGCGACATACGGATCGAACCGGCGCATTCAGGCGACGGTCGACTACTGGGACGACCAGGACGATGTGTATGCGATCCAGCTCGCCCCGAGGCAGCCCGTCTACGTCGGCCTAACGGGATTCGACGCGACGGTCGATCTTGCTCTCGCGTTCTGGCTCCCGCAGGCACGCTCGATCTCCCGTGCCGCCGACGTTCGCTACCGCGTCCGCACGTCGGCGCGGCCGGGCGCACGCCAGTACTTCTCGTTCCGCCCT
>JBGSXQ010000334.1:0-3746 GCA_041751315.1 Gaiellaceae bacterium
GAGGTACGCCGTGTGGAGCTCAACCGCGGACACCTCGCCGCGCTCGAGCAGGCCCATCGCGCCCTCGGCAGTGAGTCGCAGCGTGTCGATCATGCGATCGGGGGCACGCGGAAGTGGTCGCCGTCGCGCTCGGGGGCGTTCGCGAAGACCTCGTCGACCGGAAGCGATTCGCGCGGCTCGTCCTCGTCCCACACGTTGACGAGGTCGAGCGGGTGCGCCGTCGGCGGCACGTCTGCGAGATCGAGCTCGGCGACGACCGAGACGGCATCGAGGATCGCGCCGAGCTCCTCTGTGAGGCGCTCGACCTCGTCGTCGCTCAGCGCGAGCCGGGCAAGCCGCGCGACGTGCAGGACTTCTTCTCTGGATATGGCCATGTCGTCGTCAGGTCGGTGCGACGCTGAAGCATCGCATCAGCGTCGCCGCCGTTCGGTTCAGGGTGGTGCGGTGCTTCAGCGCCGCACCCTGCCGTCTCATCCTCCCAGAACCGCGACGGGCTCCCGATCGGGAGCCCGTCGGTACGTCGATTCGAGCTCGGTCAGCTCACTGCTGCCGAGACGTTCGCGGCCTGGGCACCCTTGGGACCCTGGACGACCTCGAACTCCACACGCTGGCCCTCGGTGAGGGTCTTGAAGCCGTCCATCGTGATCGCGGAGAAGTGGACGAAGACATCGTCCCCACCTTCGCGCTCGATGAAGCCGTAGCCCTTCTCGTTCGAAAACCACTTGACGGTGCCCTGCTCCACTTCGACGTCCTCCTACAGCGATGACGCCGGCCCTGGCGAGGCCGACGCCGGGTGTATACAACGGGCGGAACGCTAGCGCCTAGGAGCTAGAGGCCGCAACTGGCGCGCGGCGTTGTTGCGCAGCTGTCAACGTATTGCGGAGAAGCATCGCGATCGTCATGGGCCCGACGCCCCCCGGCACGGGGGTCATGAGGCCGGCCACGTCGAACACGCCGGGATCGACGTCGCCTACGAGCCTGCCGTTCTCCGTGCGGTTCACACCGACGTCGATGACCGTCGCGCCGGGCTTCACCATGTCCGGCGCCACGAGGCCTGGCCGACCGACCGCCGCGACGAGAACGTCCGCGCGCTGCGTGTGGAACGCGAGATCGGCCGTGCGCGAGTGACAGATCGTCACCGTCGCGTGCTCGGCGAGAAGGAGCATCGCCATCGGCTTCCCGACGATCTCGCTGCGACCGATGACGACGGCCTCCGCACCCTTCAGCTCGACACCGTGCTCGGCGAGCATCACCATCACGCCCGACGGGGTCGCGGGCACGAGGAACGGCTCGCCGAGATACAGACGGCCGGCGTTGAGGACGTGGAAGCCGTCGACGTCCTTCGCCGGATCGACTGCGCGGAGCACGGCGGGCTCGTCCATGTGGTCGGGCAGCGGAAGCTGGACGAGGATCCCGTCGACACCGTCGTCGGCGTTCAGCTCGTCGATGAGGTCGAGGATGGTCTGCTGATCCGTGTCGGACGAGAAGCGGTGGTCGCGGGACTCGATTCCCGCCTCGTGCGAAGCCTTGTGCTTCGACCCGACGTACGTGTGCGACGCGGGGTCGTCGCCGACGAGGATCGTCGCGAGGCACACCGGCTGTCCGAAGACGCGGACGTCCTCCGTCACCTCCGCCCGCACCTTCAGCGCGAGCGCCTTGCCGTCGATACGCACCGCCGTCATCGGCCTCGTAGCGTAATGACGAGGCCGATGACGCGGCGTCGCTACCGCACGAGCCCGCTGCGAAGGAGCTTGAAGCCGCTGACCTTCGCGACCTGCGCCTTCGAGACCTGGATCTTGGAGACCTGGGTCTTCTTCTGAAGGGTGACCTGCGTCTTCGCCGCGAGGCTCGACACCTGGGCCGTCGCCTGCGCGCTGACCTGTGCCGTAGCCTGGGGCTTCGCCTGCTGCGTCGCCTGCGGGACTGCAGCCTGCGCCGCCGGCGCGAGGATCGCGGCGCTGGTGACGGCGATCGCGATCGCTCCGCGAAGACCGTGTGCTTCCACGTCAGCGTCCTCGAAGAGCCCTGCGACGTAGTCGCCGTCGAGCGTCAGAGCGACGTCGTCTCCGCCGGAGAGTCGCAGGATCTCCTCCAGATCAGCCGCGGACAGGTCGATCGCCAACTGCGTGGTGTCGGCGTCGTCCGCCCCGATCTCGAACCAGAGCTCGGCGCCCTCGTCTTCCGTCAGCGCCGCCTCGAGCACGCTGCGGGCAACGATGGTCGTGAGGGCGTCGTCGAACTGGCCGGCTGTGAACGTTGCGGTTGTGGTGAGCTCGGGCATGTACCGCTCCTCTCTCGTTGCCCACCAGACGCCGCAGGAGGGCGACGTCTTCCGCTGATCATGAATGAGATCGCCGATGACGGCATCTTCACCAGCGAGCTGCACGCGTCGAGCCAGACGACCGACTGATGCCCTGGTGATGCCCGCCGTACACTGCACGTGGAATGCGTAGACCTCGTGACGACCAGACCACCACCTATCCGTGCCTCGCAATGCCCTCCAGATTGCACCGCGTCCACTCATCCGAGGACGATCCAGCGGCGCACATAGCCCCGAAGCGACGGAGCGGCTTGTGGCAACGCCTCCTGTGGTGGCGCGCCGAGCACGATCGCGAACGGACGAACGCGTCCACCCAGTAAGGCAATCTCGGACTCGCGAGCGCTCGCTGGACTCAAGGCGCCGAGCAGATTCGAACTGCTGTACGAGGCTTTGCAGGCCTCTGCCTAACCACTCGGCCACGGCGCCGGACGGGTCATCGTAGCCCGTCCTCTCGCCGCCTCAGGCGTACGGGATAGGCGCCGAGCCGGGCCGCGAACTGGTCGAGCGATGAGATAGCGTCCCGCGCCATGCCGTCCGGCGCGACGCTCGTGCAGGAGAAGGTCGGCCAGGCGGTCGAGATCCTCCGCGAGCACGACGTCGATCTCTGGCTCACGCTGGTGCGCGAGACGAGCCTCACGAACGACCCCTGCCTGGAGCTCGTCGCCGGGACGTACAGCGCATGGACTGGAGCGTTTCTGATCTCGGCGACCGGCCAGCGCGTTGCCATCGTCGGGCGCTTCGACGGGCCGGCCGTCGAGCAGGTCGGCGCATACGACGTGATCCCCTATGACGAGAGCATCCGCCCCGCACTCGCCGAGACCGTCGAGCGCCTCGCGCCACGATCGATCGCGCTCAACTTCTCGAAGAGCGACCCGGCAGCCGACGGGCTCACGCACGGGCTGTGGCTGATCCTCGAAGAGACGTTTGCGGACACGCCCTTCGCCGAGCGCTTCGTGTCCTCCGAAGCGCTCGTCAACGCGCTGCGCGGTCGCAAGTCGCCGGAGGAGGTCTCCCGAATCCGCGCAGCGGTGGGCGACACCCAGGAGATCTTCGAGGTCGTGACCGCCGCGCTACGTCCAGGTCTGACCGAGCTCGAGATCGCCGCCGTCATGCACGCCGAGGTCGACCGTCGGGGGCTCGGGTACGCCTGGGGCCGCGATCACTGCCCCGCAGTCAATGCCGGCCCCGAGAAGGAGGTCGGCCACGCGCCCCCCGGAGAGCTGACGACACGCCGCGGCGAGCTCGTTCACGTGGACTTCGGCGTGTCTCGCGACGACTACTGCAGCGACCTGCAGCGGGTCTGGTACCTCCTCGGCGAGGGCGAGACCGAGCCGCCGGACGACCTTCGCCGCGCGTGGGATGCGCTCTGGGCGTCGCTGGATGCGGGTGCAGCAGTGCTCCGCCCGGGCGTTGCCGGCTGGGAGGT
>JBGSXQ010000335.1:0-1686 GCA_041751315.1 Gaiellaceae bacterium
CGGCCTCGATCAGCGCGATGCCGAGGCGGTCCTTGACGCTCCCGCACGGGTTTCGCATCTCCAGCTTGGCCACGACCCGGCCGGGCAGATCCCTGGCGACGCGCGCGAGGTCGACGAGCGGCGTGCCGCCCACGGTCGCCGTGAGATCGCGGAAGATCATCGGGAGGGATTCTGCCGCGCCGCGGACGGCGGCGGTTCTCCAGACGGCGGCTATAGTGCGACGAGTTCGTACGCGCGATGAGGCTCGCGCCCAACCGCCCTTCGGGGCTGATGGCCTCTACCCCAGACGAAGCGTCTTACGCCGGAGGTAGAGGTGAGCGAACTCGCGGTAGCAGTGATTCTGGCGGTCGCGATCCTGGCTGCCTCGACGATCTCCGTCGAGCTCGGGATCTCGGTGGCATTGATCGAGCTCGCGCTGGGCGTCGTCGTCGGCAACGCCTTCGATCTCGCGATACCTGACTGGCTGGCATTCCTCGGCTCGTTCGCCGGCATCGTGCTCACCTTCCTCGCCGGCGCGGAGGTCGACGTGCCCCAGTTCAGGCGCGAGTGGCGCGCCAGCCTCTGGATCGGCGCCGTCTCGTTCGCGGCGCCCTTCTTCGCCTGCATGGCGTTCGCCTACTGGGCGCTCGGCTGGTCGAGCGACGCCGCCCAGATCGCCGGAATCGCACTCTCGACCACGAGCCTCGCCGTCGTCTACGCGGTCCTGGTCGAGACCGGGCTCAACCAGACCCTGATCGGCAAGCGGATCATGTCCGCCACCTTCGTGACCGACTTCGGCACGGCGGCCGCGCTCTCGATCCTCTTCATCACGCCCAACCTGTGGATCGGCGCCTTCGTCGCCGCCTCGGCGCTGCTCGTCTTCGGACTGCCCCGCCTCTCGCCCTGGTTCTTCGGCCGCTACGGGAACCGGGTGATCGAGCCGGAGATCAAGCTCGTCTTCGCCAGCCTCTTCCTCCTCATGTGGCTCGGCGACAAGGCGGACTCGCATGCGGTCCTGCCGGCGTTCATCCTCGGGCTCGCGCTCTCCAACCACTACGCGACCCACCGCAAGGAGCAGGAGCGCCTGCGCGTCGTCGCCTTCGCCTTCCTGACGCCACTCTTCTTCTTCAAGGGCGGGATGAGCGTCTCCGTCCCCGCGCTGTGGGCGAACCTGGGTGTGCTGGCGTTGCTGTTCGGGGCGAAGATGGTCCCGAAGCTCGTGGGCGTCTATCCGCTCGCTCGCCGCTACTGCGCTCCGCACGGAGCGTTCACGACGCTGCTGATGTCGACCGGGCTTACCTTCGGTACGATCTCCTCGCTCTACGGGCTGCAGGCGGGGATCATCGACGAGACCCAGTTCTCGCTCCTCGTCGCCGTCGTCGTCCTCTCCGCCATCGTTCCCACCGTGATCGCGCAGCGCTTCTTCCAACCCTCCGCCGCCGAGGAAGCTCGGCGCGAGGAGCAGCTTAGGATCAGCGAACCGCTACTCGAGAAGGAGGGCCGCTAGATGCCGTTCGAGAAGATCCTGGCCGCCATCGACGGCTCGGAAGCCTCCGACCGCGCCTTCGCCAAGGCGCTCGAGCTGGCCTCGCTCACCGGCGCCAAGCTGACCGCGCTGGCGGTCGAGGGACCGCTGCCCGCCTACGCCGCCACGATCGGCGAGGTCGACGAGGTGCGCCGCGAGAAGGACGCCTTCTTCGAGCGCCT
>JBGSXQ010000336.1:0-2000 GCA_041751315.1 Gaiellaceae bacterium
CTGGGCGCCCCGCGGGTCGGCGGAGGTGCCGGACGAGATGGACGCGCGTCTTGTCGTCCTCGGCCCCGATGTCCCACATAGCGCTGGGAACGACGGGTCACCTGCGCGCGAGATGGCAGCGACGATTCTTCTTGAGCGGTCGGGCGGGCCGCGGCTGAACCGCAACGCGCTCGTGTTCGCGGCTGCCGATACGACGCGGCTCGACGAGCTGCGCGCAGCGGCACGCTCTTACCTGGCGTGGAAGTCGATCTGGGATGAGAAGGAGGAACTCAACCTCGACGAGCTGAGCCGTCGGCAGGCCGAAAATCAGCGCGACAACTTCGACGAGACGGTCAACCAGCGCATGAACGAGACGTTTGTGTGGGCGCTCGTGCCATCTCAGGATGCGGGATCGGCCGATATCACCTGGGAGGCGATCAAGTTGAGCGGCGGTGATCCTCTGCCCGTGCGCGTCTCCAAGAAGCTGGAGCAAGCCGAGCTACTTCTCCCGATCCTCGGAGGCGTGAGGCTGCGGATGGAACTGGATCGTGTGCCGCTCTGGCAGGGGGATCGCATTTCGACGCAGCTGTTGTGGTCGTACTTCGCTCAGTACCTCTACCTCCCTCGCTTGTGCGACCGCTCAGTGCTGGTACGGGCGATCGAGAACGGGATCACGGACATCGGGTGGGCGCAGGACACCTTCGCCTACGCACAGGCGCTCGACGAGGAGAGCGGGCGGTATCTCGGGCTCGTCGTCGGGTCCGACGCGACGGTGCTGATCGACGGCGCGAGCCTAGTGGTCAAATCCGAGGCCGCGAGGTATCAGCTCGAAAGGGAGGCGAGCTCGGTGCTCGAGACAGGGACGGAAGGTGCTCCGACACCGATTGAACCTGGTGGGGAGCCGGGCGCCGTGATGCCGCCGAGTGAGAAGGCCGTCCGGCGGTTCTTCGGCGTCAAGTCGCTGGACCCCCAGCGTGTGTCACGCGATGCGGATCAGATCGCGACCGAGATCGTTACGCACCTCGTCGGTCTCGTCGGCGCGGAAGTTGACGTCAAGATCGAGATAACGGCGAAGGTTCCCGAAGGTGTCCCCGACGACGTCGTGCGCACGGTCACCGAAAACGCGAAGACGCTCAAGTTTGGCCAGCACGGCTTCGAGAGTGAGTAGCCGAGCCTGCGAGCCCGTGCGCGCGTGAGCCACCACGCGCACGCGCACCGCTGATACTGGAGGAGTGCGACTTGCGGAAGACGGCACGCTACAGCTCTCACCCACCGACCTCGCGAACCACCTCGCCTGCGCGCACCTGACGCAGCTTGGGCTCCGCTTCGTACGCGGGAAACTCGAGCGGCCGCACCTCGACGACCCGTACGGCCGGATCATCATGGCGAAGGGGAACGAGCACGAGTCCGCCCACCTCGCGCGGCTCGAGGCGTCCGGCCTCGCGGTCGCGCGCATGCTCACGTACGACGACGAGGGCTTCGACGAGGAGCAGGCCCGACGCGACACCGAGGACGCGATCCGCGCCGGCGAGGCGGACGTCATCTATCAGGCCTACCTCACGGACGGTACGTGGCGCGGGTTCGCCGACTTCCTCGTGCGCCTGCCCGAAGGAACGTACGAGCCCGTGGATACGAAGCTCGCCCGCTCCGCGAAGCCGCTCCACGTCATCCAGCTCTGCTTCTACGCGGAGCAGCTCGGGCGGATTCAGGGGCGGCTGCCCGAGCACGTCCACGTCGAGCTCGGGTCCGGCGCGCGGGAGACGTTGCGGACGGCCGACTTCATCGCCTTCTTCCGCCGGAGCAGGGAGCGGCTGCTGGCCGCGATCGCGGGCGAGGGTGCCGGTGAAACCTGGACCTGGCCCTGGCCCGTCTACCACTGCACGATCTGCGACTTCCGCCACCTCTGCCGCGAGCAGCGGGTCGAGGAGGACAACCCGGTCATCGTCGCCGGGCTCGGGCGGCTGCATGCGGAACGCCTCGCGCGCGCCGGCATCCCAACGCTCACCGCGCTCGCGGAGACG
>JBGSXQ010000337.1:0-1814 GCA_041751315.1 Gaiellaceae bacterium
GTGTACGGCGTCCAGAAGCCGATCCAGGCCCCGGCCGCGACGGTGCTGAACACGCCGCTGATCGCGAGCTGGGCGCTGTAGACCTTCGCGCCGAACGTCGCCCGCCCGGGCGTGCCGACCGGCACGTCGGGGGGTGGGAGACAGATCTGGATGTAGGCGGGACCGAGTGCAGCCTGAGCTCCCGTGGTCGCGACGAGGTACGTCGGGACCAGCAGCGTCTGTCCTGCGGCCGACAGAACCATGACCCAGGTCGCGAGCGGTGTCGCACCGCCGGTGCACGCGGTGGCCGTCGCGACTGGAACCTGACCGGGAGCGGCGACGACGAGCTGGCCTTCCAGAGGAAGGTCAGCGCCGGCGAGGTCGAGCGCCTTCACGATCGCACGCACGGGGCCGAGCACGGCGCCGGGCGCTTGAGTGGTCGTCAGCTGCGTTCCGGCGGGCGCGAAGATCCGGACGCTCGCGGTCGGATCGTCGTTGGGGTCGAGCGATGCCTTCACCGTCGTCGTCACGGCGCGCTGTGTGACCTCGAGCTTTGGTGACGTGTATGCCGCCAGCGCGGCTGGTACCGCGATGAGCGCTAAGAGTGCTGCGGCGCCGGCTGCGACCGTCCAGATTCGTCTTGTCATGTGCCCTCCTCGTCGATGCGTGCGTGGGCGAGCTTCGTCATCCTCGGGCCTGCAGGAGACCGCTCGCCTTGACCCACTGCTTGTTGTCGTAGCGGTAGAGATAGACCTGCTCCAGCGGACGGTAGTCCGTGCGCGACGTCTTCAGCCGGATTCCGGGGAGCATGAACGGGTTCGCCGTCGTGTTCAGGCTCTGCGCCGCGCGCAGGAGACCGGCGCGTGTGAGGTTCCTGCCCGCTCTGCGCAGCGTCTCCACCATCGTCCAGGCGACGGTCATCCCGTACCAGTTGTAGACGTCGGTCGGCTTGCCGGCCGGGTTGTGCCGGCGCATGATCGTGCGGTACAGCGCGACCGCCTTGTCCTGCGCCCAGACCGGGTCGCTGGGGTTCTTGAGGAAGGCGATCGACAACGCCCCCTTCGTCAGCTCCGGTGCGTTGAAGCGCGCGATTCCCATGATCGTCGGCTCGATCGACACGGATGCGACGTAGAGCCGGGGCTTCCAGCCGAGCCGGTGCGTGGCCGTGATCGCCTGGATGAAGAACTTCGGGGTCGCGAACAGCATGAGCGTGTCGGCGCCCGATGTCTTGAGCGTCCCGATCTGCGACGTGACGTCCGCGCCCGTGAACTCGTACGCCTGCTTCGCGACGACTCTCGGCCCTTTGCCCGCGATGGCTCGCGTCAGACCGGTGAGCATGTCGAGCCCGAGCTCGGTGTTCTCGTAGAGAACCGCGATGCGTGCCTTCGGCCGCACCTTTGCGATCGTCTTGCCGTAGACGTCTCCCTCGCCGCGGTAGCTCTGCAGGAAGCCCATCGTCCACGGGTACCGGGCGAAGTCGCGGCCGATCGACTGCGAGCCGTCCGCGGCGAAGACCTGCGGCACCCTCTGCGCGTTGAGGTAGTCGCGGACGGCGAGGTTGTTCGCGGTGCCGACCGAGTTGAAGATGGCGAAGACCTTGTCCTGCTCGACGAGCCGCCGGGTGAGCTGCACGGTCTGCGCGGGGTTGTAGGCGTCGTCGTAGAAGCGGTACTCGACCTTCCTCGCGTTCACGCCGCCTCGCGCGTTCACGTAGTCGAGGTACGCCTTCGCGCCCGGGCCGACCGAGCCGAAGGCGGCTGCCTCACCGGAGAGGGGGACGGTGCCGCCCAGGAGCACCGTGGTCGCGGTCACGCCGGGGTCGGCGGCCGGTGCGG
>JBGSXQ010000338.1:0-3894 GCA_041751315.1 Gaiellaceae bacterium
CCGACGAACTTCTCGACCGTTCCACCCGCGTCGGCGATCTCTGCCGCCATGGCGTCGTAGAAGCGGTTGAGCACGGCCCTCGTGCGTTCCGGATCCTGGGATCCCGCGAGCTCGGTCGAGCCGACGAGGTCGGCGAAGAGCACGGTCGCGAGCTTCCGCTCCTCGTCGCGCGGAGCAGGCTGCTCGATCGGGGCCGCGCAGCCCGGACAGAAGCGAGCGCCAGTGGGCACAGGCTGCCCGCAGCTCGAGCAGAACGCCATTGGGGCGGATTGTCGCTCGCAAGCTCCCGCGCGGCAACGACGCGCGAGGCGCGTCGCCTCTGTCTCGTAGAATCCCGAGATGCTCGGTGAGATCCTGACCGCGATCGTCACGCCCTTCAAGGCGGACGGATCGGTCGACTACCCTGCATTTCGCGCGCTTGCCGCGCACCTGGTCGCGAACGGGTCTGACGGTCTCGTGGTCACGGGCACGACGGGCGAGTCGCCGACGCTCTCCGACGAGGAGCGGTTCCTGCTCTACGAGGCCGCGCTGGACGAGGTCGGCGATCGAGCAGCCGTCGTCGCGGGCACCGGCACGTACGCGACAGACCACTCGGTTCGGCTCACGCAGCGTGCGCACGAGCTCGGCGTCCATGCCTTCCTCGTCGTGACGCCTTACTACAACAAGCCCCCGGTGCGGGGGATCGTCAGGCACTTCGAGACGATCGCCGCGGAAACGGACAGACCGATCGTCGCGTACAACATCCCGGGCCGCGTCGTCCTGAACCTCGAGACGGACGCCATCGCGCAGCTCGCCGAAATCCCGAACGTGCGCGCGGTGAAGCAGGCGAATCCTGATCTCGTGCAGGCACGCGCAATCGTGGAGCTCGGCCTCGACCTCTACGCGGGCGACGACGACCTCGTCTTCCCGTTTCTCGAGCTCGGAGGCCTAGGTGGCATCTGCGTGCACACACACGTGGTCGGACGGCAGGTGAAGGAGATGGTGCGCCTCTACCGCGACGGGGACGTCAAGGGCGCGCGAGCGCTCGAGCAGGAGCTGCTCCCCTCGATCGACCTCCTGCGGGTCGTGGTAAATCCGATCGCGATCAAGTGCGCACTTAATCTGCTCGGTCACGATGTGGGCGGCGTCCGCCTACCGCTTCTCGAGGCTACGCCGGAGGAGCGAGAGGCGGTTCGCGGATGCCTCGAGCGCCTCGGTGCCCTCGACCGGGTCGCGGCGTAGATGAAGCGCTTCGACGACATGCTCTCGGCGCTCGGCGCAGGCGCAGCGTTTCCCGGAGTGAGCGATGTGGGGCCCGGCCGTACATGGGACGCCGTGGTCGCGACACATGCTCCCGGCCTTACCGGCGACAGCGTCACGTTCGTCGCACTGGAGGACGGCACGCTCGTGGTGAACGAGAACGTTCCGGACGATTCGCTCGGGCCGGTGGCGGACACGATCGAGGAGATGCTCCCACCGCCGTATCGCGCGGCGGCCGCGAGAGTCGACGGGGACTCCTGGACCGCAGTCGCAGAGTCCGTCGCGATCGTCGAGCTCGCTGACATCATCGGCGACGAGGTCGAGCTCACGGTCGTCAACGCCGAGCGGACGCTGACGGTCGGTGGCGAGGAGACGGCCGGCGCGCTCCCGGCGCTCGATTCGCTGGCCGCGGAGCACGACTCCGTTTCGATTCGCGCAGAGCGCGTCGACGGCGACCTGTTCGCGGTCGACGTGTTCCCTCTGTAGCCACCCGTAGACTCAGCGCATGAGCGACACGCTCCGCATCATCCCGCTCGGCGGCCTCGGCGAGGTCGGCAAGAACATGACGGTCTACGAGCTCGGGAACGAGATCGTCATCGTCGACGCCGGGCTGGCGTTCCCGCGTGACGAGCATCTCGGCGTCGATCTCCTGCTTCCGGACATCGGGTACCTCGAAGGGCGGCGCGTGAGGGCCGTGATCCTCACGCATGGCCACGAGGACCACGTCGGCGGCCTTCCGTACCTCCTGCGTGAGGTCGACGTCGAACAGATCATCGCGACCCCGCTGACGCTCGGGCTCGTGAAGTCGAAGCTCGACGAGCACGGGCTCGCCCAGAAGGCAGAGCTCGTGGCCGCGTCTCCGGGCGACGCCGCGCTCGAGCTCGGCCCGTTCCGAATCGAGATGGTGCGTGTGGCGCACTCGATTCCCGACTCGACGGCTCTCGTCGTCGAGACGGCTGCCGGTCGCGTCGTGCACACCGGCGACTGGAAGCTGGACCACACGCCCGTCGACGGGCTCAAGACCGACGTCGGCGCGTTCGCGGAGATCGGCAACCGCGGCGTCGACCTTCTCCTCGGCGACTCGACGAACGCCGAGCGTCCTGGGAGCACCGGGTCCGAGCGCGTCGTCGGCGAGGCGTTCCGCACCATCTTCCCGCTGCGCCAGGGGAAGATCCTGGTCGCCTCGTTCGCGTCGAACATCCATCGCATGCAGCAGGCGGCCGAGGTTGCCGTCGAGTGCGGCCGAAAGGTGGTCGTGGTCGGGCGCTCGATGCGGAAGAACCTCAACATCGCACGCAACCTGGGCTACGTCTCGTTTCCCGAGGACGCGATCGTGAACCCTGACGAGGCCGCGCAGCTCCCGCGCGATCGCGTGCTCGTCCTGTGCACCGGAAGCCAGGGAGAGCCGATGTCGGCTCTCACTCGGATCGCCTACGGCGATCACAAGTCGGTTTCCGTCGAGCCGGGCGACACCGTTGTCATCTCGGCAATGCCGGTTCCGGGCAACGAGCTGCGCGTGCACGACTCGATCAACCAGCTCGCGCGCGCCGGAGCCGAGGTGCTGCACGAGGAGATCGCCCCCGTGCACGTCTCCGGGCACGCATGCCAGGAGGAGCTGCGAACGATGCTCTCGCTCCTGCGGCCGCGCCACGTCATGCCGATCCACGGCGAGTACCGGATGCTGGCGGCGCATGCGAAGCTCGCGCGCGAGGCGGGCGTGCCCGAGGAGCGGATCCTCATCGCGGAGAACGGCTCGGTCGTCGAGCTCACACGCGGCGTGGCGCGGCTCGCGGGCAAGGTCGCGTCCGGCGTGACGTTCGTCGACGGCCTGCGCGTAGGCGACGTCCAGGATGTCGCGCTGCGCGACCGCCGAAGGCTGGCGGACGACGGCGTCCTCATCGTCGTCACGACGCTCGCGTCGTCCGACGGTGGAGAGATCGCACCGCCGGAGCTCATCGCGCGCGGGTTTGCCGAGCCCGAGGAGCTCCTCGACGAGCTTCGCGCGGAGGCCGACCGCGTGGTTCGTGAGCTCGCGAAGAGCAACGTGACCGAGATCAAGCTCCTCCAGGAGCACATCCACGATGCCGTAGGACAGGTCGTGTACGACCGCACCCGTCGACGGCCGATGATTCTTCCAGTAGTCATAGAGGTATGAGCTGGGTCTCCGTGATCGAGGGCAACGCCGCAAGCGAGCTCTCGGCGCGGCGCCTGGTGTCGCAGCTGCGTGCGTGTGAGGCGGCGGCGCTGGCTTTCTGCCGCCTGCTGGAAATCACCCCCCGGCAAATGGATTCCCTGGTTGTCAAGATGAAGAAGGAGCGGGGCTACAGCCGGAGCCGTCCCTCCATTTTCATGGGGCAGCTTTCCACCGTGGATTTCGCCAAGATCCAGGACGGTCTCATCGACTACCCCGGCTTCTACGTGACGGCGCGTACCATCCGGCATTACCCCTACCAGAGCATGGCCAACACGCTGGGCTACGTGGGGGAAATCAGTCAGAAGAGGCTCGAAGAACAAAAGGATGGCTACTACAGCCAGCGAGATTACGTGGGACTGAGCGGGTTGGAAGCCAGCTACGAGGAACAGTTGCGCGGTAAGAAGGGCGTCAAGTACGTGATGGTCAACGTGCACCACGTCGAAAAGGGCGCTTTTAAGAAC
>JBGSXQ010000339.1:0-3252 GCA_041751315.1 Gaiellaceae bacterium
CTCAGGCACAGCACGACGTGCGACAGCTCGCCGAGCTGCTCGAGGAGCAGGGGATCGAGGTGCGCTACGCGATCCACCCCGTCGCCGGGCGCATGCCAGGGCATATGAACGTGCTCCTCGCCGAGGCGAACGTCCCGTACACGCACCTTCTCGAGATGGATCAGATCAATCCCGAGTTTCCGCAGACCGACGTCGCGCTCGTGATCGGGGCCAACGACGTCACGAACCCGGCAGCCCGAAGCGATCCGGGGAGCCCGATCTATGGCATGCCGATACTCGACGTCGACAAATCGGCGAGCATCATCGTGATGAAGCGCTCCATGAATCCGGGCTTCGCGGGCATCGACAACGACCTCTACCTCGACCCGAAGACGACGATGCTGTTCGGCGACGCGAAGGAGTCGGTGCTGAAGCTCATCGCAGCCGTCAAGTCCGCGTGATCCCCGTCTTCCGAGCCGGCGACGTCGAGCGCGCCGTCTCGCCGCTCGAGGCCTACGACGCGGTGCGGGCGGCCTTCGAGGCGCACGCGCGCAAGACGTGGTCGATGCCCTCGAAGGTCTACGTCACCAACTACCCGGCAGGCGACTTCCGCGCGATGCCCGCGATCGGGGACGGCCACGCGCTCCTCAAGTGGGTGACGTCGTTTCCCGGGAACCCGGCACGCGGGTTGCCGACCGTCACCGGCCTCGTCCTCCTCTCGGACGCGGAGGACGGGCGCCTGCTCGCGCTGCTGGACGCGGCCGCGGTAACGGCGCTGCGAACTGCTGCCGCCGGAGTGCTCGCCGCGGACACCCTCTGCCGCGCGGAGGCGTCTTCGTACGCCGTGATCGGGTGCGGAGCGAACGGGGCCGAGACGGTGCGGATGCTCGTCGCGCGCGGTCTGACTCCGCTCGTGTGGGACGTCGACGAGCATCGCCGCGAGCTCGTCGCCGGCCGGCTCGGGACGCGTGTCGCGCGCAGCGCTGGCGAGGCACTCGGCTACGAAGTCGTGATCACCGTGACCCCTGGCGCGGAAGTGCTCTACCCGGATGGTGCGCTCGGGCCGGGCCAACACGTCTCGCTCATGGGCGCCGATGGCCCGCGGAAGGCCGAGGTCGCGATCGAGGAGCTTCGCCGCTCCCATCTCTTCTGCGACGACTGGGAGCAGGCGAGCCACGGCGGTGAGCTCGCCGCGGCAGTCTCCGCCGGTGTGGTTCAGCGCGACGACGTGACCGAGCTCGGCGCCGTGCTGGTCGGGGAGGTGGACGGTCGTCGAAGCGCCAGCGACATCACCCTCTTCGACTCCACCGGCCTCGCGATCCAGGATCTCGCGATCGCCAAGCTCGCCTACTCCAAGATCAGCGAGCTGGACGGCCTGCAGATGATCGAGCTCTGACGTCGACGCGCGTGAGCGCGTGAGCGCGTGGGAGTGTCGCTCTAGCGTCTTCGAGGATCGATTGGCGACGTAGGATCCTGCGATGGACGACCTGCGGGCCGGGCTCACGCGTGCAGTGGACACGATCGTGGAATACCGCGAGGGCCTTGCGGAGTCACACGTGGCGCCCATCGCGACTCGAGCCAGTGTCCGGGAAGCGCTAGGCGATCTACCCGATGATCCGACTCGGCTGGATCAGGTGATCGACGAGCTCATCACTGCCGCTTCTCCGGGACTGATGGCGTCAGCTGGCCCGCGCTACTACGGGTTCGTGATCGGTGGCAGCCTGGACGCTGCGCTGGTGGCCGATGTGATCACTTCCGGCTGGGATCAATGCGCGTACAACGTGGCGCTATCGCCGGCCGCGATAGCCTTCGAGGACGTCGCGGGAGGCTGGATCAAGGAGCTCCTCGGCCTCCCGGACACCGCGTCGGTGGGATTCGCAACAGGGGGCCAAAGTGCCAACACGGTCGGCTTGGCCTCGGGGCGCTGGCAGGTGCTGCACCGACGCGGCTGGGATGTAGGTCGCGACGGGCTTCACGGCGCACCGCCAGTCCGGGTCGTAGCGTGCGCTGAGCGCCACGCGACGATCGACCGATCCGTTCGTCTCCTCGGTATCGGAGAAAAGGCGATCGTCGAGGTACCGCCCCTGCCGAACGGTGCGATGGATACCGACGCCTTGCGCGACGTGCTCGGAGACGACGACACCGTGCCCACAGTCGTCTGCGCGGCGGCCGGCAACGTGAACACCGGCGCGTGCGATGACATGACCGCGGTTGTCGACGCAGCTCACGCCGTTAGTGCATGGGTACACGTCGACGGAGCCTTCGGGCTATGGGCAGCCGCAAGCCCGCGCACGGCTCATCTCGTCCAGGGAGTCGAGCTTGCAGATTCCTGGGCCTGCGACGGGCACAAGTGGCTCAACGTCCCCTACGACTCGGGCTATGCCATCTGCGCGTACCCGGATGTCCATGCGGCGGCGTTGGCGTACACGGCGTCGTATCTCACAGGTCAGGTGGTCGGGCGCGAGCTCGGTGGTGGCGATTTCGTCCCTGAGTCGTCGCGACGAGCTCGGGGCTTTGCCACCTGGGCGGCGCTCCGATCGCTCGGACGCTCCGGCGTCGCCGACCTCGTCGACCGCTGCTGCGACATCGCGCGTCGCTTCGCGGAGCGTCTCGACGAGCTCGAGGGCGTAGAAGTCGCCAACGACGTCGTCCTCAACCAGGTGCTCGTCCGCGTCGGAGACCCTGAGCTGACGAACCGCCTCGAGCGCGCACTTCAGCAAGATGGCACGTGCTGGATCGGCGGGACGACCTGGCGTGACGAGCGTCTCCTTCGCATCTCCGTCTCGAACTGGTCGACGACACCGGACGACGTCGACCGCGTGATCGCTGCGATCAGCCGTCTCAGGGCGGAGCTAGTCGCGCACTAACTGTGTTGCGGTCGCCGGACTCCCCCCGTCCCTAACTCCGCCCGCTAAGAACTCGCATCAGAATGAGCTCTGGAGCCTCCGGAAGCAAACGAGGCAGCAGCCGAGTGCGAGGAAGGCCTCGTGGATCTCGGCTCGGCGGTCGTAGCGCACGAGCAGGCGCTTGAAGTGGTGCAGCCAGGCGAAGGTGCGCTCGACGACCCAGCGCACGCGCCCGAGTCCGGAGCCGTGCTCGGTCTTGCGGCGAGCGATCATCGGCTTCACGCCCTGCTTGCGGACGAGCCGGCGGTACTTGTCGTGGTCGTAGCCGCGGTCGGCGACAACCACGTCCGGGCGTCGACGAGGCCTGCCGACCTTCCCGCGCACGGCTGGCACTCGCTCGAGCAGCGGGATCAGCTGGGTGACGTCG
>JBGSXQ010000340.1:0-3436 GCA_041751315.1 Gaiellaceae bacterium
TCCGGCCGAACCGCGCTCGACCGAGCGACGGCGGCAGTCGCCGGAGCCGGCCCGACGCCCCGCCCGCCTCGGTCGTCGGGACGCAGCACGGAGCTCGAATCGTCGACCGAGATCGCGCCGGGACCGTGGGTGGCGCGGTCATCGGGACGAGGTCCTGCGAAAGCAGCGGATGCGCCCACGGCGAGCGTGAGGCCGGCCACGAGAGCCGTGAGCTGAGAGAGACGGTTCATCGTTCCTCCTTGGGTCGTCGATCGCCCAGCGCGATCGGTCGCAGGAACTCTCTGTCTGCCCGCTTGCGCGGCGGCTGCAAATCAGCCACAGTCGGCTGCAATCCGACAAGGAGCGCGATGAAGGCACGGATCCTGGGCCCACTCGAGGTGCTCGTCGAGGGAACGCGCCTCGAGATTCCAGGCGGTAAGCAGCGAGAGCTGCTCGCTCTGCTGCTCATCCACGCCAACGAGGTCGTCTCGTCGGATCGGCTGGTCGACGAGCTGTGGGGCGCTTCGCCGCCGGCGTCGGCCACCAAGACGCTCCAGGCGCTCGTGTCCCGGCTGCGCGGCACGCTCGGTGCGTCGGCCGAGGCGCTGCAGACGCACGGGCAGGGCTATCGCCTCGTGGTGGGAGACGGGCAGCTGGATGCCGGCGTGTTTCGCGAAGGGCTCGAGGAGGGTCGCCGTCTGCTCGCACGAGGCGAGCCCGAGCAGGCGTCCCGCGTGCTCGGCGAAGCGCTCGCCCTCTGGCGAGGACCTGCCCTTGCCGAGTTCCGGTACGCGGACTTCGCCCAAGCCGAGATCGCGCGGCTCGACGAGCTGCGTCTTGCGGCGCAAGAGGAGCGAATCGAAGCCGAGCTCGAGCTCGGACATCACACAGAGCTCGTCGTCGAGCTCAGCGCACTCGTCGCCGAGCACGCGCTCCGCGAGCGGCTGCGGGCGCAGCTGATGCTTGCCCTATATCGCTCGGGCCGGCAGGCCGAAGCGCTCCAGACGTACCAGGACGGGCGGCATGTGCTCGCGGAGGAGCTCGGCCTCGAGCCGGCGGAGAGCCTGCAACGGCTGGAGCGCCAGATCCTCGAACAGGACATCGCTCTCGCACCGCCGCCCACGGCCGCACGACCGTCCTACATCCCGGAGCCCGTGTGGCGCCGCCCGCGCAGAGTCCTCGCCGCAGGAGCCGTCCTTCTGGCGATCGCGGCCGGCGCTGCCTTCTACGCGGGGAGCCGCGAGGCTTCGAGCTCGCAGACTGCAGGTGCCCGCGCCCTCGACCCCGAGTCGGGAGCACTCCAGGCGCAGGTCTCGCTCGGGACGAGCCCCTCTCAGGTCGCCATCGGCGAGGGGAGCGTCTGGGTGCTCGACGCGGACGACAAGACGATCTCCCGGATCGACCCGGAGACCCGTGAGGTGGTGCGGACGTTCAGCACATCCTCGACGCCCACCGATATCGCCGCCGGAGCGGGCGCGCTCTGGGTCGGCAACGCGGGCCAGGGCGGTGACGTGCTGCCGGAAAGCGTCTCGCGCATCGACCCCGAATCGGGCGAGATTACCGTCATCGAGGTGGCGCGAGATCCGGGCGGCCACATCTACGGGGGCTTCGCAGGCCGGAGCGGGCGACGCCTCGCCGTGGCCCCGGACGCCGTATGGGTGATAGGCGCCGACGGCAAGATCGCGCGCATCGATCCGCGCTCGAACCGGGTCGTGGCGACGATCGACGACGTCGAGGCACGCAACGTCGCGACGGGCGAGGGAAAGGTGTGGGTGGGCGAAGACCACCACCTCGTCGAGATCGACCCCGCCCGCAACACCGTCGCGCGACGGATTCCGGTAAAGGCCTCTCCTTTTGGCTCCCTCGCGATTGGCGCGGGCTCGGTGTGGTTCGCCGACACGGAGGGCGGACAGATCGTCCGCGTCTCCGCCGACGGCCAGCCACGACAGACGACCATCGAGCTCGACCAATGGGTCTCCGGCGTCGCGTTCGGCGAAGGAGCCGCGTGGGCAGTGAACGAGATCCGCGACGCCATCTACCGCATCGACCCGCGAGATGGCCATCCGACGCGCATAGATGCCACCTCACCACGAGATGTCGCAGCCGGAGAGGGCGTGGTGTGGGCGACGACGTCCGCCCCACCGTCACGCGACGCTGCCTTGCCGGCGTCCGTATGTAGTGATGTGTACTTCGAGCGGGACGGCGAGCCGGACGTGTTGATCGTCTCGGATCTCACGCTCAAGGGCGACGCACGTTCATTCACGCAGCCCATGATCGACGGGATCCGGTACACGCTCGAGCGACGGGGCTTCGAGGCCGGCGCGTTCTCCGTGGGGTACCAGTCGTGCGACAACGCCACGGCGCAGGCGGCGGGCCCCGACTTCTTCCGGTGCGCCTCGAATGCCAAGGCGTATGCGCGAAATCTCGGCGTCGTCGCCGTGTTCGGCTCGTGGAACTCGCCGTGCTCGTACGCGCAGATCCCGATAACCAACGAGGCCGACGGCGGCCCGCTGGCGATGTTGAGCCCGTCGAACACCTTCGAGGGCCTCACGCTCGACGACGCCCTCTACCCGACGGGCAGGCGGAGCTTCTTCCGCATTGCCGCGCCCAACTTCAACGAAGCGGCCGCGCACGTCGAGCTTTCAGACCAGCTCGGGCACGACCGGATCTATCTGCTCACGTCGCAGTGGGACGAGTACGGCCAGACGTTCCTCGACACTGCTCGTGCGACGGCGAGGCGGCTGGAGGTCCAGATCGCGGGGTCCAGCGTCTTCGATCACGAGGCCGACGGCTATGGCGCTCTGGTTCGCAAGATTGCGAGAGCGAAGCCGGAGGCCGTCCTCGTCACCGCCGTGCTGACTCCGGGGGCAGGTACCCTGACGCGGGAGCTCCGGGCCGCGCTAGGACCGGACGTGCCGTTGATCGCGCCCGATGGGTTTCGCCTCATCGACGATCTCGTCGCCCTGGCCGGGCCGGCGACCGACAATTTGTACGTGACGGAGTACGGCGTGCCCAACGACAAGCTCCCGCCACGCGGACGGCAGTTTCTTGAAGGGTTCGCAGCCGCCCACGGCGGCGAAGCCGGCCCCGACATCGCAGCGACCTACGGCGCGCAGGGCGCCGAGATCCTCCTCGACGCGATAGCGCGCTCCGACGGCTCGCGCGCGTCGGTCCTGGAGGAGATCCGGACGACACGCATCAAGGACGGAATCCTCGGCAACATCGCATTCGACCGAAACGGCGACCTCCGGGAACGGCCGATCGGGGTCTACCGCGTCGAGGCCGACGCGTTCGTCGCCGACCGGGTCATCGTCGTCCGATCCCGCAGGACGGGAGGTCCGTAGCGGCGGTAGGCTCAGCCGCCGATGGGGGTGCTTGCATCCGAGGTCGTCCGAGACGAGACGTTCGAGCGCCGACGCGCGTCGATGGAGGCGCTCGTCGCCGAGCTGCGCGAGCG
>JBGSXQ010000341.1:0-2398 GCA_041751315.1 Gaiellaceae bacterium
AGCTCGCGCTCGAGCGGCTCGCGCACGGATTCCTCTTCGTTTGCCATGGCGGCGAGCTCGATCTCGAGCTGCCGCACGCGCCGGTCGGCCTCGTCGAGCTCGACCGGCGAGGAGTCGATCTCCATGCGCAACCGTGACGCCGACTCGTCGACGAGGTCGATCGCCTTGTCCGGCAGGAATCGATCGGTGATGTAGCGGTCGGAGAGAACCGCTGCACCGACGAGCGCGGAGTCGCGGATCTCGACGCCGTGGTGCGCCTCGTAGCGCTCCTTCAGCCCTCGCAGGATCGCGATCGTGTCGGCCACGCTCGGCTGGCCGACCAGGACGGGCTGGAAGCGACGCTCTAGCGCTGCGTCGCGCTCGATGTGCTTACGGTACTCGTCGAGCGTCGTCGCGCCGACCGCGCGCAGCTCGCCACGCGCGAGCATCGGCTTCAGGAGATTGGCAGCGTCGACCGCCCCTTCGGCAGCTCCCGCGCCGACGATCGTGTGCAGCTCGTCGATGAAGAGGACGATCTCTCCGGCTGCGTTCTCGATCTCCGCGAGGACAGCCTTGAGCCGCTCCTCGAACTCGCCGCGGTACTTCGCCCCGGCGAGGAGCGCACCGACGTCGAGCGCCCACACTCGCTTGCCTTTCAATCCCTCGGGCACGTCGCCCGCGACGATGCGCTGCGCGAGCCCCTCGGCGATCGCGGTCTTCCCCACGCCCGGCTCGCCGATCAGCACCGGGTTGTTCTTCGTGCGCCGGGAGAGCACTTGCATGACGCGCCGGATCTCCTCGTCGCGCCCGATGACGGGATCGAGCTTCCCCGACTCTGCAAGCGCGGTGAGATCGCGGCCGTACTTCTCGAGTGCCTGGTACGAGCCCTCGGGATCCTGCGACGTGACCTTCTGGCCTCCGCGTACGCCTTCGAGCGCCTCGAGCAGCGCCTCGCGTGGAACGACGTCGAGCGCGAGCAGCAGATGCTCGACCGAGACGAACTCGTCTCCGAGCTTGCGCATCTCGTCGGACGCACCGTCGAGTACGCGGCTCAGCCGCGCCGAGGCCTGAGGCTGCCCGCCTCCGGTCACCGTCGGCAGCTGGGACAGCCGCGCCTCCGCCTCGGCCCGCAGCTGACCGGCCCCGTAGCCGGCACGATCGACGAGCGTGCGCGGCAGCTCCTGGTCGAGCAGCGCGATCGTGAGGTGATCCGGAGTCAGCTCCGGGTTGCCTGCGCGGCGCGCGAGCTCCTGCGCGCCGGCGACGGCCTCCTGGCTCTTGAGTGTCAGCTTCTGAAAGTCCATCTCATCGCCTCGTCGCCGGATGCTTCGCCGGCCGGTAGAGCACGATCTCGCGCTTGTACGAGCGGTGCACCTCGGCGATCTCCTCGCGGAGCTCGCGCTCTATGCGCTCCATGCGAGCACGCATCCGGTTGAGCTCGTCCTGCATGCGCAGGACGTGCTCGACACCGGCCAGGTTCAGGCCGAGCTCGGTCGTCAGGCGATGGATGAGGCGCAGCCGCTCGACGTCAGCATCGGAGTAGAGCCGCGTGCCGCCGGGAGTCCGACCGGGTCGAACGAGCCCCTTCGCCTCGTACATCCGCAGCGTCTGTGGATGCATGCCGACAAGGTCGGCCGCGACCGAGATCATGTACCGCGGTCGGTCAGGCATCGGACACCCCGGAACGGCGGGCTCGCCTGAGCTCGTAACCGATCGCGACGACGCCGAGAGCCGCGAATCCGAGCATCGCCGTGAACCCGACTATCGCGAGCGCGACCTCCCAGTCGCAGATCACGGCGCAGGAGCCGTCAACGGTCTCGCCGACGACGACCGCGAGGCCAGTGATGACGCCCAGAGCGGCAAGGGCGCCGTAGAGCCGGCGCCTCACCGGAAGATCTCCTCGCGCGGCTCCTCGCGCGACACCTTCTGGTACCCCTCGAGCGCCTCGCGCTCGGCTTTCGTCAGCTTCTTGGGAACCGTGACCTTGACGCGCGCGATGAGGTCGCCGCGCCCCGAGCCCTTCAGGTGCGGAACGCCGCGGCCCTTGACGCGCAGCAGCTTCCCGCTCTCCGTGCCGCTCGGGACCTTGAGCGAGACGTGGCCCTCCGGGGTGGGGATCTCGACGGACGCGCCGAGCGCTGCCTCCGCGTAGGTCACCGGAACGTCGAGCAGGAGATCCGACCCGCGGCGCTCGTAGAGCGGGGACGGCTCGACGTCGACCACGACGAAGAGATCGCCGGCCGGTCCCGAGTTGTGACCCGCCTCGCCCTTGCCCTTCAGTCGAACGCGCGTGCCGCTCTTCGCCCCGGAGGGAATCCTCACGGCATAGCGCTTCGTCCCGCGCTCGCGGCCGGCGCCACGGCAGTGCTTGCAGGGCGTCTCCACGATCGTCCCGTTGCCGCGACAACGCGGGCACGGC